>JAKEEV010000427.1 GCA_022616395.1 Planctomycetia bacterium
AATACATGCGTGTAAATCATCGTCGTACTCACGTCCTCGTGCCCCAATAAGTCCTGAACCGTGCGGATGTCCGAACCCGATTCCAACAAGTGCGTCGCGAAACTGTGTCGAAGCGAATGACTCGTCGCCCGCTTGTCCAGGTCCGCCATCCGGACCGCGTCGGTGATCGCCTTGGAGATTGCCGACTCGTGCGCGTGATGCCGACGCTTCACTCCACTGCGAGGATCAACAGACAACTTAGCCGAGGGGAAAACGTATTGCCAGCCAAACTCCGTTGCGGCGTTGGGTAGCTTCCGCTCCAGGGCGAGGGGAAGGTAGACGCGGCCAAAACCACCACGGAGATCCTTCTGATGCTGAAGACGAACCGCGTCGAGCTGAGCGAGCAACGGCGGGTGCAGTGATTCCGGTAGCATGGTGACGCGGTCCTTGTTCCCCTTTCCCTCGCGGATCGTAATCTCCCTCCGTTCGAAATCGAGATCCTTCACGCGCAGGCGGAGGCATTCCAGCAACCGTAGTCCGCTGCCATACATGAGCTGTCCCATCAAGCGGTAGGGGTTGTCCAGATTCGCGAGAAGTCGCCGCACCTCCTCGCGAGTCAGCACCACCGGCAAGCGCGCTGGCCGGTTCGCTCGCACCACCTTCAACTGATTCAACGGCCGCTCCAGAACCGCCGCGTACAAAAACAACAACGCACACAGCGCCTGATTCTGTGTCAAAGCCGCGACATTGCGCTCAACTGCCAAGTGTGTGAGGAACTCGTTCACCTCCGGCTCCGCCATCGTGTTCGGATGCCGAATGTTGTGAAATCGAATAAAGCGCTCCACCCAATCGTGGTAAGCATCCTCCGTGCGAATGCTGTAATGGCGCACGCGACACGCGGCCCGCACGCGGTCGAGCAACTTCGGCTGCTGGGCAGGTGTTGCACTCATGGCCGTCTCCACGGAAGTGACTGTCCGTTCACAACCGCACGGAATGCCACAATCTGAACGCCCGGTCAATAAGCCGCATCAGGTTTGGATAACAGCGCAAGAAAAAGGGGTGGCGAGCCACCCCCGCTGTCGTCGGTTGCCTTCGGAAGTGCCTCACGGCAACTCCAGCACGTAGGCGGTGCCGTCGGCGTTGGCGGTGACGAGTGACTTGCCATTGGGAGTGTACGCGGCTCCGTTAATTGTCACCGGCAGCGTCCACGAGCGGAGTTCCTTCAACCCCTTGGCGTCCTTCAGGTCGGTCAACGCCCACGCCTTGATTTCGCGGTCGTTGCTGATCGTCACGAAGGTGGTTCCGGTCGGCGAGACCAGAAGCGCACGCACGCCAGTCTTGTGCGTCTTGCCGGAGACCAGCACGTTTCGCATTTGCATCTTCGCCCCAACCTCCGCCACTTTCACCGTACCCTCGTCGTCGGCCACAACGAGATACTTCTTGTCTGCGGTGATGCCCAGGTCGGCCACGGGTCGCGGGAAGAGATTCCAGTCTCCTCCAACTCGTTCCTTCTTCGTCAAGTCCCAGATTCGTACTCCGCCCGCCTCATCTCCCGTCACGGCCCATTCCAGGTCCGCCGAGAACGTTGCCGAGCGCACGTTCCGGGCGGTGTCCGCGATCCCGACGAGCTTCTCGCCCTTCGCGTCGTAAATCTCGTAGGAGTTGTTCTTCACCGTATCACCCACAGCCGGACGCGCGGCCCACACGCCGATCTTCGAGCCATCGGAATTGGAAATCACGGTATAGACCTCGCCGGTCGGCACCGACTTCATCAGTTGAGCAGGAGTTGTTCCCCAGAAGTGCAACCGGCCGGTGTCTCGTGTCGGGAGGCTTCCGCCCATCACCACCGAGCTGTTGCCCATGAAGGCGATGGCAAAGGGCGTGTCCGCGTTCCCGATGAGCGTGGTCACTTCCTTGCCGGTCTCGATGTTCCAAATCTTGATTGTCTGATCGGTGCCAGCAGTCGCTACGAACTTACCGTTGGGGCTGACGGCGACCGCGTTCACCGCCAGCAAGTGACCGCCCGCGGAACTTGTGGTGTCGAGCGGAGGAAGCTCGAAGATGCGCACCGTGTTGTCCTTCTCGGCCGCGACCGACGCGATGTATCGACCATCCGGGCTAAAAGCAACGGCCGTGATCCAGTCGGTATGTCCGCGAAGTCCGCGCACTTCGCTTTTGGTCTGCACGTCCCACACGCGAACAATCGCATCCGCTCCGGCTGCCGCAACGAACCGGCTGTCTGGACTGAAGGAAACTCCAGTCAGAGGCGAGAACCCCGTGCTGCTGCCGGGCTTCGCCTGTCCGTCGAAGCGGACCAACTGAGTTAATTCGCCCTTTTCGCCCACCGACCAGACACGCAGTGCGCCATCTCCTCCGACGCTGGCAAGCCGAGTTCCATCCGGACTGAAAGCCACACTCGCGATCCCCGCGACGTGTGCTTGCTGCGAGAACACATCCTTCGGTGTCTTCCCGGTGACGTCGAGCACGAGCAGTCCGCCATCGGCCATCCCGACCGCAACGTGTTTGTTCCCCTTGCGGATCGCGACTCCGCACGCGGCCTTGCGCGACTTCCACATCCACAATTCCTTTCCGCTCTCCGGGTCGAAGCCGAAGACTGCCGAGTCCGCGCCACCCGAAACAACCAGCTTGCCGTCATCGCTCGCGGCCACCGCCAGCACCGCCAGCGTGTGCTTCGCCAGATCCTTCACCGCCTTCTTGTTCGCCACGTCCCAAACCTTCACGACCTTATCGCCGCCGGCGGCGATGAGGCGGTTGCTATCCGGGAGAAACGCGAGCGAGGTCATCGCCGAGGCGACATCGAAGGTGGCTTCGAGCTTGCCGCTTTCCGGTTCGTAGACGCGAATCTTCTTGTCCGCGCCGGCTGCTGCCAGTCGTTTCCCATCGGGGCTGATGGCGACAGTCCACAGCGAACTGGAGGAGTCCTTCATCACCCGGTGGTCGTCGATGGTGTGCAAATCCCACACGCGCACCGCGCCATCATTTGAAGCAGACGCCACCTGCCGACCATCAGGACGAACCGCGACCGCTGTTGTCTTGGTCATGTGCCCCTGGAAGGACCGCAGTTGCTTGCCGCTGGTCACTTCCCACACGCGAACGGACTTGTCTTCGCCGCAAGTCACCAGGAACTTGCCGTCGGTCGTCACCGCCAAACCGGTGACCGGCCCGGTGTGGCCGATGAACTCGCGCAGTTTCGTCGCGGTGTTGCCGACACTCATACCATCGGCGTTTGGCCCCACGGTCAGGCGCGCTTTGCCATCGCGACCACACGAGAACACCGCTCCGCTATCGGCAGTGAAACCCACCCCCATCACTTCGCCCAGGTCCACTCCCTGAACGCTCATCGCCAACTGATTCCCCTTTCCGCGAGGCACGTAGACGGCCACTTGCATGTTGCTGTCGCCCACGACCACGAGCTTTCCGTTGGGGCTAAACGCCACGCGCTCGATGCGGGCGTTGCGCGACGGACTCTTGAAGATTTCCTTGCCACTGGCCGAATCGACCACGCGCAAGATTCCGTCATCCGTGCCCACGGCCAGAAGCTTCCCATCCGGGCTGTACGAGAGGCACTTGATCGGCTTGTCGGTTTTGCCGAGGTTCACGAGCGTCTTGAGTTGCTTGCCGGTGTACGGGTCCCACAGATGCACCTGGTTTCCGCTGGCCGAAGCGACGATCTTCTCTTTTGGCTGGAAGGCAACATCCGTCACGCCGAGGACATTCGTTCCGGCTTTGGTTGGGTCATCCGGCTGATCGACGTGTCCGCGATAGGTGGCGACTTCGCGTCCGTTGCCGAGATCCCACACCTTCACCATTCCGTCTCGACTGGCGGAAGCGACGAGCGTTCCATCCGCGTTGTAGGCGAGTGCATTCACACGATCCGCGTGCCTCATGCGGGATTCGCCCAGCACGCGAGTGACGTGAGGAGGAAGTCCCGGAGGAAGATAAGGAAGCTGCCAGCGAGCGTCTCGATAGTTGCGGAACGCGGCCTTGAAGTTTTCGGCCTTCAGGGCTTCTTCGGCTCGCTTGACGAGTTCATCGGCCTTTGTGAGTGTGTCGGGCGGGAACTTGGCTTTGAGGGCCTGTTCGCGTTCGGTCTGGAACTTCTCCTTGATCGCCTTGACTTCGTCGGCGGTTGGCCCGGCGGGGACCGGCTGAGCGGCCGCGAATGGCGCTGCAAGGGCCACAAGCAGAGCGAACAACACACAAGTTCGAATAGCAACCGACCAAACTCGAAGAGCAGACGACATGACTTTCCCCCCATCGCGGGCCATGCAAGTGCTTGAGTGTTCGGCAGAATCAATATACACAGACGGCCCATCCGGGCGAACGTAACAAGTGCGCGGCAGGGGAGAAAAGAGGCAGGCTCTTCCCCGCGCGTGACTCAGACACAAGCCGCCCGCGTCTGGGAAGTGTTTGTGTGAAGCTCTGACCCGTGTGGGTGAGTTGAAAACTACTCGGTGATGGTAACCACTTCGCCACCGGCGCGTGTGGCGAGCGCCGGTAAGATGCCTGCTGCGTCGTAACGGAGGAACCGTACGCTGCCATCGGCGAACAGGAAGTGCGCGCCGCCCGTGTGCAGGCTCCAGAAGTGCATCACGTCGCACATGTTGTCCAGCGTTCCGGGCCGGAAGCTGGTGAACCCAGCGCCGCAGTCGGGCATGTCGGGATATGCAGGGGTGGCTCGCTCGCGTGCTCCGAGGACGGTATCCGCTGTCCCAATCGTGTCCACGCCCCACCCCGCGTACCACCAACCGAGCCACATATCCGGGCTGGGTGGTCGTTCGCCCACGAGAAGAGTGTTGCTGGTTCCGTCGATGATGTCCGTGAATTTCACGCTGGAGTCGGCGAACAGAACACCATCCTTCAGGGTCTGCCGTGAGCCGACAACACCGAGGTACGATCCGAGAGCGACGGTCAGGCGGTTTCTCGCACGCACGGGTTGCTTGGTTCGCTCGTCGGCGGAGCAAGTGTAGAGCGGAATGACCGTGGCGAATGGGTGGGGGAGTTGGCTAAACGGCTCGGGCTGAACCTTCGCGGCTTCGGTTGCCTGTCGCCAAACCGCGTCCTGCTCGATGTAGGGCAACAGGCGGGGTTGCCAACCCATTCGCGGGAATGTGCCAATCTCCGGCTTGAACGTGACCCCGGCGGGCAAGTGCCCGTGGGCGGCATGGTAGTGCGACAGCCCCAACCCGACCTGCCGAAGATGGTTCTGGCACTGAGTGGCTGCCGCGCGCGCCCGCACCTTCTGCACTCCGGCGAGTGTGAGGCCGATCAAGACGCCGATGATAGCAATCACCACCAGCGTCTCAACCAGAGTGAATGCTCGGTGCCGAATGCTGTTTGATACTGGGTTCATAGGTTCACTCGGTCACTGAGGAGGAGCCCATTTGTTGGACCAGTTCTGGTTCGCGGGTGGGATGACTTGGCCACCTCCTCCTGCGGTGCAGATGTAGCGATCACTATTAGCATAGCCGCCGAGCCACTTTCCTTCTCCCAAACGTGTGACCATCTGCGGGCTTTGCCACGTAATGACCTTCGGGTCGGCTGCCGACGGCGATTTGCCACACTGCGGAACGCATTTGGTCCACGTTCACCTATACGTATTTCCCGTCCTCGACCCAAGGCGTAGTCTCTACCGATGTATCCGTGAAGATGTTGATGTAGTAGCCGTTCGAGTTTGTCATCTCACCAACGACGTGATAGGCATCCACTTTGTCTATGTGCTCTGCTACATCCCAGAATGCGTGAATCGTGCGGCACTTGAACTGAGGACACGCTGGCGGATCAATGGCCATCGCGTTTTGTTGCGGGTGGCTGAACCCGGCGATAAACGATGCCAGGACGAGAATCCAGAAGAGTCGCGTGAAGAACATCGTCGGACCTCCTGAGTTGAGAGAACCTCATCCGGTGGCCTCAATGGACCCCCGGCGCTTTCGCCACATCCAACCACCTCCCAGCGCGAGAACAAGCACACCACCGACTGCGAGCGCAATCCACCACCAGCGCCACTCGCGTTCGGGCGGTAATTGCTTTCCTTCTTTGGTCGTGAAGCCCGTTTCAGCGACGACTTCTAACTCACCACTCGGTTTGGCTCGCGATGTCTTGGTCGCGGGGAACTGAGGATCGAGTCCCTTTCCCGCATCAGGGTAGTGGTATTCCTTCACGATCATGCCCGGTGTGATGGGAATGGTGAAATCATCGTCCGAGACAGTGGGATCCAGTTCCACATTGGTCACGTCGGTGCGTTCGATTTCGCATACGCGGAAGTTCTCTGAGAACGTTTGCGTCCACTTTTTCGGCAACCATGCCCCGCTGAGTTGTTGATACTCGATATCAAATCGGTAGAAGGGATTCGTCTTGTTGCTGAAGTAAATCTGCCGGACGATGCAATTTGCGCGGGCTGGATCGACCCAATACTCGTCCTGATCACCTCCATCTGGCTCAGTGCGAATGATCGCGCAGTTTCGCCCACCGATTCGCCCACCTCCCTGTACAAGAAATTCATCCAGTTCGTGCCCATCTGGGAAGCGGTGTGGGTATGGCCTGCGCCAGACGGTCGGCACGAATCCATGTGCTGCCAGCAACGGCCAGTAGAGGCTGTCGATTCGGTGTTGTCGGAGGTCTCCCGTTACGATGGAGAGATCGTGTTCTCCCTCCGGCCGAACATTGGGATCGCGAGTATGATAAGTTTGTTCTGATTTCCCATTGTAGGTGTTGATCTTGGGAGCTGGCGCCCACTTATTTCGATCTGCGAGGGTCGGTCGTGGACGGGAGCTCTCGATCCGAAACCGCCGGGTCGTGAAGTCGATCAACACCGTGGCTTTCCAGGGTTGAGAAGTCGCGGACATCTTGGGGTTCTTCGGCTTGGCCCCGGCATAGGGATCCTTGATGTCCCACACGCCCGACAGCGTGTAGCGCACCGACTGGAACCGCGTGCGGTTCGCGGTCCAGTCGTTGAGCATCTTTTGTCGCGGGTCGTCCGCCGCAAGTGCGGTAGAGTCGCCGAACAACAACACGATCCCGACAAACTGTATCAACCTCAACCTCATGGTTTGCTCCCCGGTGCGCGCTGAGGATCCCCGTACCACCGGACGGTGGCAGAGACGGTTTCGAGTTGTCCGTTGGGCTTGCGGCAGACAAAGCGGACTTGACCGGCGGAGTCGCCGGGCTTGGTCACCGGTTGTCGAATCAGATACGTTGGGCGGTCGTCGAGCGGAGAGGTGGGCGTTACCATTGTGTCAGTTCGTTCTGTTTCGATGCGGTCAACCGACCAGCCCGACGAAGGAAACTTGATCGACACAACCGCTTCAGCAGTCGTTCCGACAGAGTGTTCGCCGAGCAACACGGGGTCGGGCACAACTCGCACCGGCGAACGCATCTCGCCATCGACCGCAAACGCAACGCACTTGTGCTTCGTTCCGTCGGGAAGCTCCGCCGTCAGTCCGACCGCGAAGTGAAAGGGACCAAGCGGCAAGTTCGGGTTGGGCGTAATCCGCACATCGTAACCGCCGGGCCGCTTGGGAGCCGGAACCACGCTCACGGTGGCTTTGTCCGCCGGTGCGGTCGCTTCCAATCCCGCGAGCGGAACGTGTGCCGTGGCCTTCATCGTTCGCGTTACCGGTGGTCCGCCCTGTCCGCACATGTCGCCGAACGTGATTCCGCGTCCATCCACACTCACGCGGCTCTTCACCACCCCGCGAATCGTCCATCCCTCCGCCGCTGTTCCACGATCCGCGAACACCGGATACACGCTCACGGCCAGTTCTCGCTGGTCCATGCCGAACTGATGTGGGAACCTGTGTGTCAGGTCGATCTTCACGGCAATTTGTTGCGTGCCATTGGGCGCAAGAGCGAACGACTGGGGATCGAGCGCGGTACATTCGCATCCACCGAGTAGCTTGCTCACCGCGACTGTCCGGTCTGTGGTGTTCCGAATCGTGATGTGACGGACGTATTCGGGGTCTTCCCACGCTTCGCCGAGGTCAAGATCAGCAGCGCTCACGACCAAGCCATTAATCTGTTGATCGGTTGAATGTGGGGGGGATATTTTCTGACTACCGGACGATTGACCAGGGCCAAGCGCAACGCCGAGGTGATGCGCGAGATAACACGCGGGAATGGCGAGAAGTAGTGTCAGAAGTCGCCGTGACCACACCGCTCGCCGCTTCTGCTCGCTCATCGGGACGCCTTCCCGATCCACCTGCGATTGGTTGGATGATAAGGGCGTCAGTGCGAGCGCGTCAAGGAAATTTTCGCCCGATTGTCAGACTACCTTCTTTCCCCAATGGAGGTGACTGTGGACTCCACCGAGCTGTTGAAGTTACTCGACTTGAGCGCGAAACCGGCCCGACCACCAGATGGCGAATCACCACCCATCGTCCCCCGCTGATGCGACCGATTCTGACCCAGTGGAGCCGAAGAACCCGACGGTGCTGGAGATTGACGAGTGGGGTCTGCGCCGCGGGCGGGACCTCGTCGCCGAGAGCGAACGACTCAGACGAACCGGCTCCGATGAGTTCGCCGCCGCGGACTTCTTCGCAGTCGCCTTTGAGCCAGCGCCCAAACTGTTGGCCTCCTGTGCCGACACCCAGTCATCTCGTCGTGTCTGCCGGAGACTGGACAGTGTGGCTTACGATCGCAGGACCAGCGAAGTTCCCGGATGTGGCTTCAATCGTCCCTCGTCAGGCACCGACCGTCACAGGCATCGACGAGCGGGATGCCGCCGAGTTGCTCCCGCTGTTACCCGGTCTGCCGGGCCGGTAGTGTCTCAGTTTGCCGTTTTTGTAGCCGGCCTCTGTGAGGCCGGTCCGGGGTCACAGACCCCGGCTACAACCAAACTGCGACACTACCCGCTGGTGGCTGTCGCGACCCGGTGGTCTGGCCGGAGCTATCGGCGTCGGGGTGCTGACGAGCGGACTGGGGCTGGCCGGCGGCCCTCTCGCTCGCGCTGTACTCGCCGTTCTGGCCGTTGCCGGCGATGTCCTCACGGCCAAATCGGTTCTGGCAGGCACAACCGATTGATGTCTGATTGCCACCGGAACAGCCGTCTGCTCGCACGTAAGCAGACGGCTGATGGCCCCGACCACTTGGAAGGGAGGTCCACTGTGAACCGACCAAGCGGCCTCGCGTGCGCTCGAAAGCGAATCTCCAGGTGTAGTCCCTTCTTTCGAGCTTCACAGGGAGGTGCGGCCCAGTGGCGGGCCGCTGGGGCACTCGTTTTCTTTAGGCTCTGTCTGGTGAATCGTAAGTGGCTGTCGCTGTCTCTAATTTGGTATGAAGCGACATGAACTTACCGATCCGCAATGGGCGTTACTCTCCGAGTTCTTCCCACCGCGACCGCCCAAGCGGGGTGGGCAGTGGAAAGACGACCGCCTGATGCTCAACGGCATCTTCTGGCGACTCAACACCGGAGCGCCTTGGCGGGACTTGCCCGAGCGTTACGGGCCTTGGCAGACCGTGTACGACCGGTTCTCAAAACTGCGCAAAAGCGGCCTGCTCGACCGCATCATCGAGAAACTCCCGTTGAAGCTCAACGAGGTCGGATTTATCGACCCCGAGCTGTTCTGCATCGACGGCACCAACATCCGCGCGACGCGGGCCGCCGCAGGAGCGGCGAAAAAAAAATCTCCCGCCCGGTGAACCAGCCGACCACGCGTTGGGTCGCAGTCGCAGGGGCTTCGGAACCAAGCTCCACATGGTAACCGATGGCAACGGCTTACCCTTGGCAGTCGAAGTCACGTCTGGACAGCGTCACGAGAGTACGCAGTTCGAGCGTGTCATGAACAAGGTCCGCATCCCCAACCGCCGCGGGCGGCAACGTGGACGCCCGGTGCGTCTGGCGGGCGACAAGGGTTATAGCTACCCACGGATTCGGCGCTGGCTGCGCCGGTACGGGATCAAGGGCGTGATCCCGCGTCGGGAGAACCAGAATCCCGACGACAAGCAGCATCGGTTCGATCGAGCGTCGTATCGTCGGCGTGCGGTGGTTGAGCAATGCGTGGGCTGGCTGAAGGAGTGTCGGGCGGTTGGCACCCGCTTCGACAAACTTGCCGTCAATTACATCGCCACAATCAAGCTCGCCATGATCCAACGCTACCTACGCAAACTTACTGCGGGCACCGATCCACCAGACAGAGCCTACTACCGCAATCCCAGCTACTACTTCTGGTATCGAATCCGCTGACCGACTCTGCACCGTACCGGCCACGGTTGCCGGTACGGTGTCTTTGTGTGCGATTCGGGCACAATGCCTGTGCTGAACCGGCCCACGCAGACAGTTCCGACAACCAGCTCACGATCAACATTCTCTCGCGACATTCCTTCTCCGAGGGTTACCCGGATCAGCCGCCAATTTATCCGATTGGCATGACGAGTGCCTTCTCCCCGATCAACTCCAGCATGTCACGAGCGTACTGCTGGGGCGCTACCCGGAGGACAACGCGATGTTGAAGAACCACACCCGCGCCGCCAAGCCGCGGGCGAAACATCACACGGTCACGTTGAAGGCACCGGAGGCAAAGTCGGTCGCCGTGACAGGCAACTTCTGCAATTGGGAACTCGAGGGCCACCCGCTCAAGCACGACGGAAAGGGCATCTGGAAGGCCACACTGACCCTTCTCCCCGGTCGCTACGAGTATCGGTTGCTTGTGGATGGCGAGTGGCGGGATGACCCGGGCTGTACCGAGCACGTCGCGAACCCGTTCGGCTCTGAGAACTGTGTCTTCCAGGTCTAATCGACACCACTTCCGCCTTCGAGGAGAAAGACATGCCTGCGCAGTTTGTTCGGTGGTTCCGCGAGATTGGCCTTGCTGACGTTGCGCTCGTCGGCGGCAAGAATGCGTCGCTCGGCGAACTGTACCGTGAGTTGACGCCAGTGGTTATTCGCGTGCCGAACGGGTTCGCGATCACCGCCGAGGCCTATCGCCACTTTCTGCGCGCAGCAGGTCTGGAAGGCGAGATTCGCACAGCGCTCAGTGGGCTTGATACTCGCGACCTCACCGGTCTTGCCGATCGCGGTCGGCGGATTCGTGAACTGATTTTATCTCGCCCGCTCCCAGATGACCTTCGCCGGGAGATCGCGGACGCTTACACCGAACTCTGCCGCGAGTTTGGTCCTAACACCGACACAGCGGTTCGCTCGAGTGCCACCGCGGAGGATTTGCCCACCGCGAGTTTCGCGGGGCAGCAGGAATCGTTCCTGAACGTTCGCGGTGAGCGGGAGTTGATCGAGGCCGTTCGGCAGTGCATCGCGTCGCTGTTCACCGATCGCGCGATCTCATACCGCGTCGATAAAGGCTTCGACCATCTCGCGGTTGCGCTCTCCGTGGGTGTGCAGAAGATGGTTCGCTCCGATCTCGGGGCCGCCGGCGTGTTGTTCACGCTCGACACCGAGAGCGGCTTCCCAGATGTGGTGCTCATCAACAGCGCCTACGGTCTCGGCGAGAGTGTAGTTAAGGGTCGCGTCGATCCAGACGAGTTCCTCGTGTTCAAGCCGACGCTGAAAACTGGTTCCCGGCCAATCCTGAAGCGCGCGGTTGGTGCGAAGCAAGAGAAGTTGGTGTACGCGACGCGCGGCCGGAGCACTCGCGCTGTGCCCGTATCCGCGGAGGATCGCGGGCGGCTGAGCCTCACTGACGACGAGGTGCTGACGCTTGCCCAGTGGGGCTGTCAGATCGAGGATCACTACTCCACAAAGGCTGGTCGGCCCACTCCGATGGACATCGAGTGGGGAAAGGACGGGCAAACCGGCGAACTCTTCATCCTCCAAGCTCGGCCGGAGACGGTTCATGCGCTTGCCCGCAAGGCGATGCGAGAAGTCTACACGCTCAATGAGTGCGGTCCGGTCCTACTGAAGGGCCGCAGTGTCGGGGAGAAGATCGGCGCAGGCCCAGTGCGTGTGGTGAAGGATGTTGACTCCCTGAAACAGTTCAAGCCGGGCGAGGTGCTGGTCGCGGACATGACCGACCCCGACTGGGAGCCGACCATGAAGATGGCGGCCGCGATTGTCACCAATCGCGGCGGGCGCACTTGCCATGCCGCGATCGTGAGCCGCGAGATCGGTGTGCCGTGCGTGGTCGGAACGGGCAACGCTACCGGAACGCTCAAGGACGGCCAGTCGGTCACGGTGTCGTGTGCGGAGGGCGAGGTCGGTGTCGTCTTCGCCGGGCGACTCAACTTCACGCGCAAGGAAGTCGATCTTGGTAGCCTTCCGCGGCCGAAGACGAAAGTGATGGTCAACGCGGGCAACCCGGATCAGGCATTCGCGCTCGCATCGCTGCCGTGCGACGGTGTTGGCCTTGCGCGGGAAGAGTTCATCATCTCCAGCTCAATCCAGGTTCACCCGCTCGCGCTCATTCACTTCGACAAGGTTCCCGACGGACCAGCGAAAGAGAAGATCGCGGAACTCACCCGTAATCACACGGACAGGCCGAGCTACTTCGTCGAGAAGTTGGCGGAAGGCGTTGCTCGCATCGCGGCCGCGTTCTACCCACGCGAAGTGATCGTCCGCCTCTCGGACTTCAAGACCAACGAGTACGCCGGGTTGCTCGGCGGCGAGCCGTTCGAGCCGAAGGAAGAGAACCCAATGATCGGCTTCCGCGGCGCATCGCGGTACTACGATCCCCGATACAAGGAAGGGTTCCTGCTCGAATGCCGGGCGATGAAACTCGTCCGCGAGGGGATGGGGCTCACGAACCTCAAGCTGATGGTGCCGTTCTGCCGCACGGTCGAGGAGGGTAAGCGCGTGCTGGCGGTGATGGCCGAAGCCGGACTGAAGCGCGGTGAGAACGGGCTGGAAGTATACGTGATGTGTGAAATTCCCTCGAACGTGATCCTCACCGAGGAGTTCGCGGAGGTCTTCGATGGCTTCTCGATCGGGTCGAACGACCTCACGCAACTCACGCTCGGCCTTGATCGCGATTCGGAGATCGTCGCGCATCTCTTCGACGAACGGAACGCCGCGGTGAAGAAGCTGATTGCGGATGTAATCCGCCGGGCGCGAGCTTGTGGTCGCAAGGTCGGCATCTGCGGTCAGGCTCCAAGCGACTACCCGGAGTTTGCCCGCTTCCTCGTCGAGTGCGGCATCGACAGTATCTCGCTGAACCCCGATACCGTGCTGAAGACCACGCAGGAAATTGTGGACATGGAGCGCCAACTCGCAGGTGGAAAGCCCCGGAAGGAAGCCGTGTTTGCGTGAGATTACGCCGGTTTGGGAGCGGAAGTCTTCACTTTCGCTTTCCAGCGATCGACTTCGGCGAGGTAGGCAGTCGGCACTTCTCGGATGACTTCGAGTGCTCCCGCGTACACGCGGCCAGAGTGACCGTCGAGTGAGACCGTTTCGCCTTCGGCGATGACCTCTTCTCCGATGCGGCAACTCCGGCCGTCCGGTTCGATCCGCAGTTCGCGACAGCCGACGATACATACCTTGTTGAGTTGTCGAGCAACGACCGCGGCGTGGGACGTCCGACCGCCTCGTGCGGTGAGGATCCCGGCCGCGGCCGCCAGCCCCGCGATGTCGTCTGTTGAGATGTCAGCGCGGATGAGAATTGGCGAACGCCCGAGCGCGGCCGCGCGATGTGGATCGAAGATGACTTCTCCGACCGCGACACCGGGACTTGCGGGCGTGCCGGTTCCGATTTCCTTCGCGCCCGGAGTCGCGGCCACGCGCACCGTCGAGATCGCAGCAAGATCGTAGCCCGCGAGCCGATCCAGTCCGGTCACCTCGTCGATTAACCCTTCTTGAACTTGCTCGCAGGCGATCCGCAGAGCCGCCAACGGTGTCCGCTTGGCTGCTCGCGTCTGGAGCAGATACAAGTGGCCATCCTGCACGGTGAACTCGAAGTCCTGGGCGTCGTGGAAGAGCGATTCCAGTTGCTTCGCGGATTCCTGAAGTTCGCGGAACAGAGCTGGGTTTGCTTCCTGAAGTCCGACTGCTCCCTGCACTTCACACCGGCCCGAAACCACATCCTCGCCCTGAGCGTTCCAGAGGAAATCGAGATACAACTCGTTCTCGCCGGTTGCAGGATTCCGCGTGAACCCCACGCCCGAGCCGGACGTGCTGCCGGTGTTGCCGAAGACCATCGCCTGAACTGTGACCGCGGTCCCTACAAGGTCATCCAGTTTGTTGAGACGACGATACTCGATGGCCCGCGAGCTGTTCCAGGAACGGAACACGGCCTCGATCGCGCCGGCTAACTGCTCTGTCGGATCTTGCGGGAACGGGGTGCCGGTTGTGGTCGCGTACCGAGTCAGAAACTCGCGTGTGACGCTGTTCAGCGCGGCAACGTCCAGTTCCGCAACCGCCGGGACTGCTTCGCGTTGCAAGTGCTCGTCCAGCACACGGTCGAACGGGTCGGACGCAGCCCCATGCACGACCTCCGCGAACGACTGAACGAGTCGGCGAAAAGAGTCCCAGGCGTGTCGCGGGTTGCCGGTCGCCCGCACGAGCGCGGGCACCGTGCGGTCGCACAACCCGACGTTCAAGACTGTATCGAGCATCCCCGGCATTGAAACGGGCGCGCCAGAGCGCACGGAAACCAGAAGCGGCCGTCGCTCGCCGCCGAAACTCTGCCCCGTGGCCTGTTCCAGTTCCCGAACGCCGCAGCGAATCGATTCGGCGGTTTCTTCGGGCAGTTGGCCTTTGTGGAAGAACGCGCGGCAGAGATGTGTGGGAAGGACGAATCCCGGAGGCACCGGCAAACCCGCGCTCGACATGAGAATCAGATTCGCGGCCTTGTTTCCTACGACATCGGGGGCAGCCTCGCACGGGCCAGGCGTGCGGCACCCGAACAGATACAGTTCCCCGGCGCGGTTCTCACTACCCATACGTCGATCCTTCAGCGCCTGAGCACTTCACTGAGAATGTAGTCGCGAAGCAAGAGAGCGACCCGCAGCATCGCGTCAGCGGCTTCCTCGAACTTGTCCGCGACCCGACTCGTCAGGTGCCACTGCTTGAAGTCGCCGGTGAAATCGAGAACCTCCGCCTGAGCTTGTCGGTGGGCGTCGTCGCTCTGGTGTTCCACCTTCAACACGCGGTCCACCGCATGGAGGAAATCTTCAACCTGCTCTCGCGAACTTCCTCGATGCAGGCAGCGAGCATTCTCGACCGCCTTCAAGTATTCTCGCGCGCCTTCAACCACCAACCCAGCCAGTTCACTCAGAGCCGCGGACGGAGCAGGCGGGTCATTGGCAAGCAGCAGGCTCAGCCGATAGATCGCGTCTTCCAGAGCGTCTGCGATGTCATCGGCGTGAATGAGCAAGTTGATGATCGGGGCGGAATCCTCCCCCCGACTCCCTCGCGTCCGCCGAACGATCTCGTCGGCCTGATGCTCCCACTTCCGGGCGCGCTTCACCGTGCGCTTGACGAAGTCGCGATCCGATCCCGATGGCCCCAGAAGATCACCGGCTGCGGTCGCCAGTTCCACCGCGAGCGATGCTTGTTCAGAAGCCGACGCGAGCAAACCCTGGTGGGCGGTGTCGATGTAATGGCGAAGTTCAGCGCTAATCTCATCGCGAATCAGGAACTCGGAGCGACCCTCTCGCAACCCCTCGCTCGCAGTCTGAAGGGTGAACTTGAGGAACTCGGCTGTTCGCTCCGGTCCGAGAATATCCGAGAGCAACCCCGCTGGCGGAAGCGAAAGCCGCCCCGCGGTTCGGAGGGCGTCGAAGATCAACTGGTCGCCGCCGAGAACCAGAAAGGCCATGTGTCCGTAGTCGTTGTCGGCTGCCCACCGGAGGACGCTGAGACAGACCCGGCGCTTGGCGAACTTCCGCAGCCGCTTGCGCGCCCGGTTCCAGTCAATCAGGAACACCAGCCGCGAGCCGAGATGGGTCAGATACGCGAGCCGCTCTGCGGGCGATTGCGCTGTGTACGTTCCCAGGCACAGGTGGTACAGGTCTTCGCCCAGACCGGCTGCGCGTTTTGAGACTGTGTCCTGCCAGTGCACCGCGAAGCGCTCGAACAGACTCTGAAAGAATAGTACCCGCTCGATGTGGACGTCGGTGTACGTGAGCGTGACTCGGTCGGCCTCGACGTGAATCACAAGTACGTGAGCCGCGGTCACGCCGATGTCGTTCTGGATGACCAACCGGCCATTGCTGCGTGTGGCTGTGGTGCCCAGACCGGGGTGATCGAACTTCAACTCCCGTGTGCGATTCAAACCAGCCATGAACGCCGCGATCAGCGGTCGATCCTCATCCTCGATCCCGTAGACACTCGCGCCGGCAATCGTTTCGGTCGCCAATCGCTTCTGGAGCTTGTTTAGCTCCTTGTGCAGATCCATCACCAAGAGGTGAAGGCTATCGCCCTCGGTCCGCGACCCTGAAGTCAGTCGGTCGATTGTGGTCCTGGAGATGTGATCGTTCGCGGGCGGAGGGGTCTGAGCGAGAATCGCGTTCAGCCGTTTCTCGTAATCCGTTGCCGTGTGCTTGTTGCGTGCTTCTCCGTTCCCGATCGCGCGAAGTGGAGCGAGCATTCGGCGAACATCTTCCACCAGAGCTTCGCAAATCTGCCGACCACGATGAATGGAATAGGTGTCGCGATCCTCCTTGCGACTCCGATTGACAACCGCGTCCAGTTCAGCGTCCGGTTCGTTCGCGGCGAGCCGCTCCCGCTTGAGATCGGAGGTTTTCCGGTGCGGATGATCGGCATGTTCGCGTGCTGATTGTAGGAGCGTCATCCGGTACTTGGCGCGGTCGTTGGCGGTCAGTCCCTCGTTGACCAGCGCCGGCAAGAGGAGCGCTCTTTCCCCAAGTTCGCCGATGATCTGTGCCTTCGACATGGCCTTACCCTGGAAGTTCCTGCGAATGGCGAACCGGACGAATCTCTCGCTTGTGATCGCAATATCCGGGCCGAAACTCCGGCTACTCCGATCGTGGAATGGGGCGTCCACGGGTGGTGTGCGGAATCGTGACAAACCGTTCACAGGGTGTGACGAGACCGCACAGCCCGAATCACGATTGACGGACCTTACCTCTGCAGAGTCGTTCAGGTCTGCCCGCGTCATGAAGGGCCGATGGTCCTTCGGTCAATCCTCGACGCGTTGGCCCCGGAGTTGCTTTGGCACAAGTTGGACGAGTGACTTGCTAACCGGACTGTATCGGCTGGGGAGACTCTGGCCACCATATCAGGGACGTGAAGTGATCGGACCCCGGATCAGCACCTGTTAAGGGATGAAGCATGCCCTGGGAACCGATCACCAAGCCGCGAGACTGGCTGGCGGCCCCGAACCTCGGGAACTACGACCAAGTTCGATCCGCGTTCTCGTGGGAGCAGGCGCGCAAGGAACTGGATGGGTTGCCCGATGGTCGGGGATTGAACATCGGTCACGAAGCCATCGACCGCCACGCCGTGAGTCCACTCCGAGATCATGTCGCGATCGGATGGCTGGCGAAAGACGGTACAGTGGAGCAATTCACCTTTGCACGCCTCCGCAACTTGACCAATCGCTTCGCCGATGTGCTCCGGAAGCTCGGCGTGGTGAAGGGCGACCGGGTGTTCCTTCTAACCGGACGGATTCCCGAGTTGTACGTCGCGGCCCTCGGCGCGCTCAAGCACCGGTGCATCGTATCGCCGCTATTCTCGGCGTTCGGCCCAGAACCGCTTCGCTCCCGACTCACCATCGGTCAGGCGCGGGTGCTGGTAACTACGTACCCGCTGTATCAGCGGAAGATCGCGCCAATCCGCTCGGCGCTGCCGTTGCTGGAACACGTACTCCTGGTCGGTGATGCTCACCGGCCCGCGGATGTGCCGAACACCCTCGACCTATACCGACGGATGGCGCAGGCAAGCGACGAGTATGTGATGGAGCCGACTGACCCACAGGACATCGCCCTGTTGCACTTCACCAGCGGGACAACCGGCACGCCGAAGGGAGCGGTTCACGTGCATGAAGCGGTGGTCGCGCACCATGCCACGGGCAAGCTCGCGCTCGACCTGCACCCGGATGACGTGTTCTGGTGTACCGCCGATCCGGGCTGGGTCACGGGCACTTCTTACGGCATCATCGCCCCGCTGACCAATGGAGTGACCAGCATCGTCGATGAAGCCGAGTTCGACGCCGAGCGGTGGTACCGCACCCTGCAAGATCACAAGATCACAGTCTGGTACACCGCCCCGACTGCGATCCGGATGCTGATGAAGGCCGGGCCGGAGCTGGCCCGCAAGTACGACCTCTCCGCGCTCCGCTTCGCGGCCAGCGTTGGCGAGCCACTCAATCCAGAAGCCGTGGTTTGGGGAAAGGAGACGCTCGGTCATCCGTTCCACGACAACTGGTGGCAAACCGAGACCGGCGGAATCATGATCGCGAACTATGCGTGCATGGACATTCGCCCCGGCTCGATGGGCAAACCGTTGCCGGGAATCGAAGCCGCCATCGTCCGACAGACCGAGAGCGGGCAAGTCGAGGAGATCGTCGAGCCGGGTGTGCAGGGCGAATTGGCACTGCGGCCGGGCTGGCCGTCGATGTTTCGCGGCTACTGGAACGAACCGGAGCGATACAAGAAGTGTTTCGCGGAGGGCTACTACCTCACCGGCGACCTCGCGAAGCGCGACGCGGACGGCTACTTCTGGTTCGTCGGTCGCAAGGACGATGTCATCAAGACATCCGGCCACCTGATCGGACCATTCGAGGTCGAGAGCGTGTTGATGGAACACAAGGCCGTGGCTGAAGCCGGGGTGATCGGCAAGCCGGACCCGGTTGCGATGGAGATCGTGAAGGCGTTCGTCGCGCTGAAGCCGGGTTACGAGCCGAACGAGGAGTTAAGGAGCGAACTGCTCGGGTTCGCACGCTCGCGACTGGGCGCGGTCGTGGCTCCAAAGGAAATCGAGTTCGTTCCCTCCGTGCCAAAGACACGTTCGGGGAAGATCATGCGGCGGCTACTCAA
>JAKEEV010000045.1 GCA_022616395.1 Planctomycetia bacterium
CGGCGGAAGGTGCGGCCGATGGAACTGCGGAATGTCTTCTCCCAGTTGATGCCAAGAGCCTTGAGTACCGTTGCGTGTAAGTTCGCCACCGGCTGCTTGTCCTTCGGTTCCTTCCCGCCGGCTGGGTCACTTTCGCCCACGACAACGCCTCCGCGAATGCTTCCTCCGGCGAGAGCCGCGCTGAAACTGTGAGGCCAGTGATCGCGCCCGGAGAGCGCGTTCATCTGAGGAGTGCGGCCGAACTCGCCGATGCAGAGAATCACCGTGTCCTTTAACGTGCCGCGTGCTTTCAGATCGCGAATGAGAGCCGCGAATCCTGGGTCGAGCACGCCCTTGAGCCGCATGCAAATCTCGTGATTGTTCGCGTGGCTATCCCAGCCCGTGAGAGTCACTTCAACACACCTCACGCCGACTTCAATCAACCTGCGCGCTGCGAGGCACCCGCGGCCGAAGGGCGAATCACCGTACTCCTTGCGAACAGCGCTCGGCTCAAGAGAGACATCGAACGCCTTGAGTTGATCGGAACTCATCATCTTGCGGGCGCGTTCCATTGTCTCCTTGTGCCCGGTCGCCTCGACGCGCTTTCCTCGGCCCTTCGCAAACGCCTCTTCAACCACCTTCAGGTCTTCGAGCCGTTGATCGAAGCGTTCATTCGGAACCTGGGGCGTAACATCCGGCACTTTGTCCTTCGGATCGAAGACCTTGAACGCATCGAACTCCGCTCCGAACGCTCCTCCGCGAGCGGGCCATTCGTTGGGCATGATGGAGACGTGTCTGGGAATCTCGACACCCGCGCCGGGCGTGTCATGGCAGACTATCGCGCCGAGCGATGGGTGAATCACGGTCGGGTCGGGCCGGTAGCCGGTCTTCACTGTGTAGGTTCCGCGTTCGTGGTCACCTTCCTTGCTCCAGAGCGACCGCACAAGCGCGAGGTGTTGCATCTGGTCGGCAAGCTGGTCGAGACCGGAAGCGAGTTGCACACCCTTCGAGGTGGTATTGATGGCCTTCGTGCCCGCAGCGATGTTCGTACCGGGCTTCGGGTCGAACGTCTCTAGCTGACTCGGCCCGCCGCCCATCCAGAGCACGATCACCGACTTCGCGGGCGTGCGTTCCTTCTCCGCAGCGCGAGCAAGCATCGTTCCGAGCGGAGTTAGCCACGCGAGCGAAGCCCCCGCAGTGGTCAGGAAGTGTCGGCGATGCATGTGGGAAAGAGGGTCCACGGTAAACTCCGTCAATCAACGTCGCGACTGGGAATATCAGCACAGCTAACGACACTTGACTCTACCCTCGCGGCTTGGCCTGGGTTTCAGAAGCTTCATGCCGTCTCCGACGCTTCGGCTTCAGCCAAATCTTCAGCTATGCCCGGAAGCTGTTGTGCATCCGCTCAGAACGAGTTACGGTGGGGAAAGAATCTCCGAACGACTTGCAATCTGGGAGCGACCCATGCGCTTGCTCGTGGAATGCACGCACTGTCAGCGGCAGTACGACGCCACCATCCGCGGGATCGGTACTCAGCTCCGCTGTCATTGCGGAGAAGTCATCACGGTCCGGCAACCACAGGGACACGAGGCCCGCGTGGTTCGCTGTTCATCGTGCGGAGCGGCCCGCGGCGAGGACTTGCCACGCTGTCCTTACTGCCAGTCCGATTTCACTCTGCACGAACGCGACCTGAACACGGTCTGCCCGCACTGCCTGGCACGAGTCAGTGATCGGGCGAAGTTCTGCCACCACTGCGGCACGGGACTGGTTCCCGAACTGGATGCAGACGCAGAAACTGATCTGGTCTGCCCGGCCTGTCAGGATGGTCAGTGCCTAGTCAGCCGACAGCTCGGGACGGAGAAGGTGGCGATTCTCGAATGCGGGAAGTGCGCGGGGTTCTGGCTGGGACACGATGCGTTTCGCTTACTGCTTGAACGCGCAAAACGCGAGGCGCTTCCAGCCGGAACCTTCCTGGAAACACCGCGCGAGGTCGCGGCTCGGTTCGGGCTACCAGCGGGTTCGGTGACACCCGAAGCCCGAAGCGGCTCGTACTACCGGCCCTGCCCCGTGTGCAGTGGGTTTATGAACCGCCGCAATTACGCGGGCAACAGCGGAGTCATTATTGACCTGTGTCGCGAAGACGGCGTCTGGTTTGACGCGGAGGAACTGGCACGTATCCTGGTCTGGGTGCGCGCCGGCGGCACCGAGCGACAGAAACGAGAGTCGAAGCGCGCCGACCCTGAACTCCCGATCGAACAACCCCGCACCTTCCTCGGAGCCGTCCTCGACTTCCTCTATGGCCCACGCGGCGGCCGGTGGTGACTGGGAACGGAGTACGCTGGCTGCTGAAGTGCATCAGTTCCGCTCTCATTTGCGCCACCAACCCGCTCTGGCTTTCTGTTTCTTCGGTGTCTGTACTGGTGTTGGCGATCCTCGCCAGCCGAAGGCATGCAACACTGCTCCGATCAGAAAACCAATTGCCCCGCCCGCGAACCCAAGCGCGTGAGCCAGAGCGATCACGCGCCAGTGTGGATGAGCCAGCCAGGTCACATCGGGCTGACCAGACTCGCGGTTCTGCTTCGCCTTCAGCCGAATCACCCAGAACACCCCAAGCAGCAAGCACACCAGGAGCGTCACGACGAGCCAGCCCGGCGGAGTTGGACCGTATCGGTACCCCCGGCGCGCTCCAAAGATGAGTACGACCAGTCCCGCAACCGCCACACCAATCGCCAAGCCAGTTTTTGTTGCGTAATCGACCACGACCGACTTCGCGCGAAGTGGAGTCACGAACCGCGAATCGAGCCACTCGTAGAGAGCGACGAGCAACCCCCCAGCAACTCCTCCAATGGCAAACCCAAACGGCCCACAGGCGAATATGCCGAGCATTCCAGTCGCGAACAACTCCGCGCTTTCGATCGGGTTTGTTGGGAGAAACCGGACGACCGCGCTGATTGCTCCGATCAGGCCGACTGCGATTGCTCCAATCGTCCCGCCGACCGTCACGCCAGCATACCGCTCCGGCGACCCGCGACGAAGCCAACGCAGAACCCGCGAAAGAACCAGCGTGATGAGAGCCGCGTACACAACACCGGCGACCACGCCGACCGAACCCCACATCCACCACGGATGAAAGGCCAGCCCAATCAGTGCCCCGACAACAGCGCCAACAGGAACAGTGGTCTTGACCGGATGCGCCATCAGTTTTCTCTCTTCACCCCGGCCGCGATCATCGGCCACTGTTACTTATTCCATGACAGCTCCGTGGAATTGAACAAAATCCAGTACAAATCCGCGAGTCGGCGTTTGCGTTCGTCTCCCTTCGTACCGGCCAGACGAGCTACGAAGTGGTCGCGTTCCTTCGGAGTCGGTCGGCGCGTGAGCACTGTCAGGTAAGCCGTTTCGACCGCGGCCGCGTCGTCGGGAGCGAACATCGCGATCTGAGTCGAGGCGTTCAGTAGCTCCTCCTTCGCCTTGCCGTCCACGAGGTCACCGTTCATCATCAGGAGGCGTTGCGTGATGGTGCCATGTACCCGCGCGAACTCATCGTCATCCACATCGCCGTAGCGCTTCACGAAATCCTTCTCGTTGAAGTAGCGCGTGAGCCGCACGAACACATGCGATTGCTGGTTGATCGTCTTGACGCTCGCGGACTGAATCACGTTGCCGATGACTTGCTCCGGGCGCAGTCGCGTCAGCGGAAACACGGCCCAGGTGTCATCGTGTTCATCGGTGATGTCGAACGGTGCAGCGCTGTCCAGGCGGAAGACTTCGGTTGATGCAATCAGCAGAATCAGGCGCTGGAGGTCGTGGTTGTGCAAAGCGAAGTCGCGGGCGAGGATGTCGAGCGCCGGCGGAATCTCTTCTTCGAGCGTTTGTGCTTCGAGGTGTTTCAGGAGCGGTCGACCGGTCATCATGGCCCACACGCGGTTCACCGTGGCGCGCGAGAAGTACACATTGCGCGGATCGGTGACCCACTTCGCGAGGCGTTGCCGACGAGTGCCATTCGCGGGTAGCAATTCCGGGAGGAAAGGCACGGCGGGGTCAATCTGGTGAGTGCCGCCCGCCACGCGATCCTCAAAGAAATACTCCCCTTCCCCCTTATCGGAGATGTGAGTCACCGTGTGCCGAGTCTGGCCGAAGAACGCGGCGAGCGCCTGGAAGTGCGTCTGCTTCCACGCCGGTTCGAGAAAGTGGTCGTGACACTGCGCACAGTCGATTCGCAGGCCGAGAAATGCGCGCGTCACGCGAATCGCGAGCTTCTCCGGGTCCGGGGCCTTCTTGTCGTTGTCATAAGTTGCCGCGATGAAGTTCACCGCGGGCGTGTCGGTGTTCAAGCCCTGAGCGGAAATCATCTGCCGCACGAGTTCCGCGTAAGACGTATTCTTGTGGAACTCGTCGGCCAGCCACGCGATGAACCGGCGATTGCGATACGCAACAAGCGGACCGTCCTCGGTGCCAACGAATGCCCGCGCGAACCGGTCGGCGAAGTAATCCGCGAATCGCGTGTCGTGTAGCAGATGGTTCGCCCAGCCGTCGAGCCGCTTCTCGTTTGGTTGCTCCTCAAACTGCCGAATCTCTTCCAGAGAAGGAACACTCCCGGTAAGCCCCAGCGACAACCGACGCGCAACCGCAAGCTGTTCAGCTCGCGGAGCGGGAGAGAGTCCTTGCTTCTGCCACTCCTTGCGGAAGGACTCGTCAACTTCTTTCACAACTGCTTTGAAGTCATCTTCGGTCGTCGGGCCGGGATCGAAATTCACCTTCCGCGAGTCTGAAGAAAGCGGGAACAGACTCGCGCGAAGCGCGAAGATTCCGCCCACGACCACCGCGACGAAGAAGAGGTTTCTGGCCCACATGAGGCGTGATTCCAAGAGAAGGATTCCCTGGCACATACCCTGTGGCGCAACAACGCGTTTCACGAAACCGCGAGCTACCCTCAAGGGTAGCACGAGTTGAACAAACACCCGCTCCCTTGCGGTCGCGGCTCATTGAAGTGTTACGAGCCGCGACCGCAAGGGAGCGGGCCGAAACTCCACAAACGCGTCCCATGTCCACCGCTGCTATTCCTGTCGCGTCGGTTGTTCCAGAGACACGGAACCAGCCCGACGTGCCCGTTGTGACGCCGATCCCGCACCCGAGGCCAGTTGCGAGCGCGTTTGCGTTCATTGGTTCGGTCGCGGAGTGGTTATTCGGTGTTGGGTCGCTACTGGTGGGATTAGCTGTGCTGGCTGCAATCCCGGTGGGGCAGTTTCTCGCGCTCGGTTATCTTCTGGAAGCAAGCGGGCGAGTCGCTCGCAGCGGCAAGTTGCTTGATGGCTTCATCGGCGTGCGGACAGCAGCGAAGTTCGGCGGAATCGCAATCGCGTGCTTCTTGCTGTGGTTACCGCTGTACTTCATGTCGATTCAGGCCGAAGCCGCGCGCATCATCGACCCGCACGGCCGAATCGCCCGGCAGTGGGAGATCGCGCTCAGTGTGCTCGCGGTGCTCTTCACGCTCCACGCAAGCGCAGCGGTCCTTCGCGGTGGGCGGTTTCGGCACTTCCTGAACCCGCTGAATCTCATCTGGCTTGTCCTTCGCGCGCTTCGCGGAGGACTCTATACCGAAGCACGCGACAGGCTCTGGGAAACAGTCGTCGGGTTACGGCTTCCGTATTACTTCTGGCTCGGCGTGCGCGGATTTGTCGGCGCGTTTCTCTGGCTGGCGATTCCGCTACTCTTGCTCTCGCAGGCTCACCGCGTTCCAGCGCTCGGCATCCTCGGCGGGCTGTTGCTCGCGGCCGTGGTGCTGTACGTGCCGTTCTTGCAAGTGCGATTTGCACGCGAGAACCGCTTCCGCGCCTTCTGGGAACTCTATCAGGTGCGCGGAACCTACCGCCGCGCTCCTCTGGCGTTCGCCATCGCGCTATGGGTTCACCTGCTCTTTGCGATTCCGCTTTACCTCTTGAAGATCGAAGTGATTCCGCGCGATCTGGTCTTCCTCGAAGGACTCGTCTTCCTGCTCTTCATCTTCCCAGCGCGCTTACTCGGCGGCTGGGCGGTGGCACGAGGAGCACGCCGAGCGGTTCCGCGCTTCTGGCTTCTGCGCTGGATGGGTCGGTTCGCGGTGGTGCCGGTGGTCATCGCGTATGTGCTTGTCGTGTTCGTTTCGCAACACCTCGGTTGGCACGGCATCCCAAGTTTGTACGAACAGCACGCGTTCCTCTTGCCCGTTCCGTTCGTGAACTGGAAGTAGGACAGGCTCCCAGCCTGTCTCAAGCAATGACAGGCAAGATGCCTGTCCTACGTCACCTCCTTCAATCTCCTGAGCATTTCGTCTCGACCGAGGCGCCGAAGCGTTTCGATGTTGCGCTCGGGAATCTTCAGGAGCGTGTCCGTGTCGTCGGACACCTCGGTAATGCTCTCTTCACGAAGCAGATGCAACATCGGGAACGGAGAACGATTGGTGTAATTCGCCACCGCGTCGGGAGTAAGACCGGCGAATTGATAGTTGGGGTGAAAGCTCGCGATCTGAATCACTCCGCGCAGGCGTAAGTCGCGAATCAAGTTGTCCGCGGTCGCGAGGAAGTCGTTGTAATCGTAAAAGTCCGCCAGGGCGTTTGGGTGAATCAGGATCGTCGTCTCAACTTCGGTTCGCGAAGCCGCGGCCAGCACGGGCAGTTCGTGCGTCAGCACCGCGAGCAGTGTTTCTTCGTTCGCGGCATCCGTGACCACATACCGAATCCGATCCGATTCAAACACCCGCCGCGCGAACGGACAGAGATTCAGCCCAATGACGATGGAGGAAATCCACCGTCGGGTGGCGGCAATGATGGCTTGCTGATCCGATTCACTCATGCCGAAATGATACTGCGTTGCTGCGCCGAAATGCTCGCGTGCGAGCATTTCTTGGCGAACCGCGAGGGTAACAGTAGTATCAAGGGGTGGCGGCTGAGGTCAGCAGTTCTCGTTTCGGGGTGTTGAAGCGCCCC
>JAKEEV010000428.1 GCA_022616395.1 Planctomycetia bacterium
CAGTAGTTTCAAGATGGGGTAAGGGGCAGGGCATGCTGTTTTGAGCCCACCTCAGCCAACTTCGCACGGTCAGACGAGGTCGGAGGCTGCGACTCCACAGAAACGCGACCCGGCACGCCCCGGCAGGTGAGCGAGCCGAGGACCGCGAAAACACGCAAAAAGAGAATGGCAACTGGGGTAGACGGATGTTCACATTAAGTGTAGTGTGGGGAATGGGTTGGGAGCGATCTTTGACAACCGAACTACCAAGCCAGGAGAAATCATTACCGCCACCCCCTGGCATTATCAAACCCCAGCTTTTCAAGGAGTTGGGGGCCATAACCGCCACCTCTTTGCACCGCAAAGTGACCAAACTCCACAAATCCTGGGAAAAACACCAAGAGGCCACATTGGGGGGGTGTACGGGGGAGGGGGCGCTTCAACACCCGGAAACGGGAACTGCTGACCCAAGCAGACACCCCGCAAAACTACTGGCAAGGTCGCGGTTCACCAAGAATGTGCCGCTTCGCGGCGACCGCACACGGAGTGTGCGGACCACCCTAAAAGACCACCGCCGCTCCGCGACGGTCTACTTTGAGGGCTCCCATGTTCCTCGGAATCGAGATCGGCGGCACCAAACTCCAGCTTGGAATGGGCCACGGAGACGGGCAGATTCTCGCTCTGTGGCGCGGAGTCGTGAACCCTTCGGAAGGAAGCGAAGGCATTCGCAAGCAGATCGTCAACGCGGTGCCGGAACTTCTGGCGAAGGCGAAGGTGGATCGCGGAGCGCTCAAGGGAGTCGGGATCGGCTTCGGAGGCCCGACCGACGACACAACACGCACTGTTATCAAGTCGCATCAGATCGAAGGCTGGGACGGCTTCCCGCTCGCGGACTGGATCAGCGATCTGGTGGGCGTACCGAGCGTGTTGTGCAACGACGCGGACGTTGCGGGACTCGCGGAAGCTCTCTTCGGCGCGGGGAAGGGATTGTCGCCGATCTTCTACATCACCATTGGCAGCGGCATTGGCGGCGGACTCATCATCAATGGCGAGATTTACTGCGGAGTGGGAAGAGGAGCGGCAGAGATCGGGCATTTGCAAGTTTACGCGGAAGGAGTCGAGCGCGATTACTACATGATGCCGCTTGAGGACGTTGCTTCGGGTTGGGCCATTGCGAATGAAGGGGCTGGATATATGGAGGGGCGGGAATACCGAGACACGCCACTCAGGAGATTGTCCGACCGCGATCCGGCCAAGGTGACCGGGCAACTTGTCGCGGAGGCTGCACGAGAAGGGGATGAGGACGCACTCAGGATAATCGCAAACGCCCAAGAAGCAATCGCTCAAGCCATCTGCCAGGTTATTGTGCTCCTGTGCCCCCGAAGAATCGTGATCGGCGGCGGTGTGTCTCTGATGGGCGAGGAGTTGTTGTTTGAACCTATTCGGCGCTTCGTGGCTCGCGATGTCTTCCCTCCCTTCGCGGGGTTAACGGACATCGTGCCGGCGGCTCTGGGCGAAGTGGTAGTCGTTCACGGAGCGCTGGCCTTGGCGCGACAGAAGCTCGGCAACTCGTAAGGATGCCAACATGGACGCACTCACGCCGGTCGCGGTTTCGGCTGCGACACTCACGGCTCAGGAAATCGCAACTTGCTTCCTTCGCGGCATCCCGTTCACCGACCTCGCCATTCTTATCGTGCCACCCAGCGAAACATTCGGAAGGTCGATGACGAACGTTGTTAACGCAATCAACCAAGGAGCTGCTTTCGTGTGGCAAATCGATCCGGTATGCCAGGCGATATCGCTCTTCACATCCTGGACGCATCTGAAAGTTTTTCAGACCGACGACGAACTGGTGATGAGCGAGTTGCCACTATTCCGCTGTCG
>JAKEEV010000429.1 GCA_022616395.1 Planctomycetia bacterium
CAGTAGCGCATCACGGCGGAGCGAGGCAGCTCGGCGGGGTTGGGCTGGTAGAGGGTGTGGCACTTCTCGCAGCGGTAGATTTCGGCGCCCGGGCCGATGATCGGACCACACTCCAGAACTGCCAAGCACAGCGGCTTGCCCGGTTTGAGCGCAACACCGTGAGCCACAACTCCTGGCGGACCGAACTCGCCCACCACGCGATACGAAATGTCCCCTGCTCCCTTTGACGTGCCCCCAGAGAGCAACACCGCGTCGCAATCGGCGAGTGCGCGGGCAAAGACGGCACGAAGTTGTTCGATGTCGTCGCACACGATGCCAAACACAACCGGCTCACAGCCGAGTTCGCGAACGGCATCGGCCAACACGGTCGAGTTGCTGTCGTAAACGCACCCCACAGGGAGTTCTTCTCCTGGACTGCGGAGTTCATCGCCAGTGGAAATGATCCCCACTCGCGGTTTACGCACCACAGGCACATTCGCGATGCCAAGAGCCGCCAGCACGCCTGTTTCGCGCGAAGTCAGAAGCGTTCCGCGCGAAAGTACCGTTTCTCCTCGGCCGATGTCGGTCCCTGCGAAGGTGATATTCGCTCCGGGCGCGGCCGGGCGATTGAGAACGAGCTGTCCGTCGCGAATGTCGGTGTGTTCGACCATCACGACCGCACTTGCTCCGCGTGGGATGACGCCGCCGGTTGCCAGTGCGACCGCGGTTCCGGGTTCCACCATCACGCGAGGCAACTCACCCGCGCCGAGGGCCGTCGGTAGGAGCGCAAGCGCGAGTGGCTTGTCTTCGCTGGCGCCGAAGGTGTCTTCCGCGCGCAGTGCGAAGCCATCCACATTTGCGCGGTCGAAGCCCGGCACATCCACAGGCGCTCGCACATCTTCAGCGAGAACGCGCTGGTGAACTTCCGCGAGCGGAACACTTTCAGCTTCGAGTGGAGAGAGATCGAGGTGAACGCGGAACCGCCTCTCGGCCTCATCTCGGTCGAGCACGGTGAGGAACTGCTCTTGGCGGAACGGATCGGACATCGATCATCAAGTAAGCAGTAATCAGTGAACAGTCATCAAGTGATCAGTGATCAGTCATCAGTGATCACGTCATCGAGTCGGAAGAGGCCCTTCTGAACTGCTTACTGATTACCGATTACTGATAACTGTTCACTGATTACTGCTTACTGATAACTTGATTACTGACCCCTGAGAACTGATGACTCACTTTTTCCGCTTCTTCTTTTTGTCGCGGCGG
>JAKEEV010000430.1 GCA_022616395.1 Planctomycetia bacterium
GAGACGAAGACGATTGCCAGCGCGAAGTAAAGCAGGTCAAAGACAAACTTGCCGGTGACATCGCCGGGGAGAGTCGGTCCTGTGAAGACCAGGAGATTCGACGGGATCGAGCCAAACTTGTCCCGCACACTCAACAGTCCGGTGCCGGCCCAGATGGTAGTGGCGGCAAGAGTGCAGATGCCCAGAGCGATGAGCGGCGCGGGGATGAACACCGACACTTTCAGCAGGTATTTGGTAACGATGAACGTCCCGATCGCAAGCACCAGCGCGCGCCAGTTGAACTGATGCAGGTTGTTCGCCACGTCGCGAACCTTGTCGAAGAACTTGTAGCCGATCTCTGCCCTCAGTCCGAATACCTCGCCGACTTGCGACAGGCCAATCGTGACCGCGATGCCGATGGTGAACCCGACAATGATCGAGTGAGGAACCAGCGCAACGAACTTCCCCAGCCCGAACAAGCCCATCAAGATCAGGATTGCGCCGGCAATGAGGGCCGCCAGAATCAGAAAGCCGTAGCCAGTCTGGTACTTCACCGGATCGACATCCGGTTTGGCTCCGTAGAGAGCCATGATACCGGCGATGACCGGGATGAACGCCGCCGTTGGGCCGTAGACCTGATACTTCGAGCCACCAAAGAGAGCGCCAAATAATCCCGCGATGGCTCCACCGACGATGCCGTGTTCGGGTTTCAAGCCCGAGGCCATCGCGAAGCCCATCGCCAGCGGAATGGCGACCATCGCTACGATCAACCCGGCGGTGAAGTCCCGGAGGACATTCTTGTACCAGGAACTCTTCCGCAGATCCTCGTAGCGCCCGTCGATGGGGTTGAGGAAGAGCTTCAGCCGTTCCCACATCGTGCAAATCCTCTCGTCAGGCAACGGGCGATAAGTTAGGCGTGGAGGGGAGACACTCACTAACTCGTCTGAAGGGCAGATGGCGTGTTACCGCGTAACGCGGTCGTTCGGACTCGGTTCGGCGGGTTGGGTTCTGTTTCCTCGCTTTTGCGGAGCGGAGCGAACTGGCCGGCGGCCGAGTCGTAAGCAAACACCTCACCGGTTTCCATCTTGTACATCCAGGCATGCAACTTCAGTTCGCCCGCTGCCATCGCCGCGGCAACCGCTGGGTGCGTGCGCAAGTTTTCGAGTTGCACAAGCACGTTCTCTTGCGTGAGCACCTTCCACCGCGCTTCGGGTGTGAGGTGCTGATAGCAAGTGCAAACGATCTCGGCGCTGGCCTGGGCGTGGTCGAGCCAGAGGCGCACGCGTGGCATGTTCGCCGTGCAGGACGGTTCGGCGACCGCCTGCATTGCCCCGCAGCGCGTGTGACCGCAGACGATGATGTGTTGAATCCCCAACCCCCGAATCGCGTACTCGATGGTCGCCGCTTCACCGCTGGCGAGGCCGGGCGTGTGCGGCGGGACGATGTTCCCGGCGTTGCGAAGCACGAACAGTTCGCCAGGGTCCGTCTGGCAGATCAGATCGGGCACCATCCGCGAATCGGAGCAAGTGATGAACAGCGCCTGCGGTTTTTGCCCGTCCACCAACTTCTCGAAGAAGTCCTGGTTGGGAGCGAACACGTCGGCCTGGAACTTGTGAATGCCCTGGATGAGTTTTTCCACGTCGCGTCTCCAGTGAAAGATTGCCGACGGTAGCCCACCACCACGGAGGCGCAGTCGCCTCGCGCGGCCTGGGTGCCGAAACATGGTGAGTGCGGAACCCGTTAGGGATTCCACGACAGAAAAGAACGTGGAGCCGCCGCTCAATTGGCGGGGCGCAAGCGCGGACTGAGGAATCAGGAGAAGCTAACAGCGATAGGGTGAGCCGAGTCCGTTGCAGAAGTGATCAACAGGAACGATTGGGGAGACCTGAACTTCCGAGAAGCGTGTGCGATGCGAAGCGTGAGTTGAAGGAAGAGTCGCGATCTGCTCGCGAACAGGAGCCCGGCGCTGGGTGTGGGCCGCCTGGAGCCGCTCCTTGCCGTCTGTTTCGCGTTCGTTCTCGTCTTCCTCCCGCACCGGCGCGGGAGCTTCGCTCATCGGAGCGCTGGGAGCAAGCGGAATGACCGGAGCGAGCGCACCCTCCGCCTGCCGCGCGCTGGTAAACGGCACCAGGCACGTAGCGACCATGAGCAGCCGGACGATTGCGCAGAGTCGGGTCATGCTTCCTTTCGGAACGCGAGGAGGGATCACAATGCCGACTAATTTTAGGTTGTCCAATACCCCGCGGACAAGAAGAATCAACCCCAGTGAGCCGAAGAAGTCTGAACTGTGCGTATTGTGAACAGTCCGAGAACAAACGCCCTTCCCGTCCCAGATGACAGTGACACTCGCCCGGCCAGACGCTTGCCCGCGACTCCAGACCAGCAGTTCATTGACCTCCGCATTTCTTCGCGCGACAATCATCAGCATTCCCTTCCCGCCTTGTGGGGTGTTCCATGCGAACGTTCTCCATCCTCGCTGTGCTCTTCACCGCCCTCCCCGGCTTCGCGGAGGAGAAGCAACTCCCTAACATCGTCGTGATCCTCGCGGACGATGTTGGGTATGGCGATCTTAGCTGTTACGGCTCGACCAAAGTGAAGACACCGAATCTCGACGCGCTGGCGAAGTCCGGAATGCAGTTCGCCGATGCTCACAGTCCAGCCGCGGTCTGCACGCCGACGCGATATGCGCTTCTCACCGGGCAGTATGCGTGGAGGCATCCGCCCGGCGCGCGCATTCTCAGCGGAGTCGCTCCTCTGAGCATCAAGCTCGATACGCTCACGGTCCCGGGGTTCTTGAAGCAACACGGCTACACAACCGCCGCGGTGGGCAAGTGGCATCTCGGTTTGGGAGAGAAAGTGACCGATTACAACGGCGAGATCAAGCCCGGCGCAAAGGAAGTGGGCTTCGACTACTCCTTCCTCATCCCCGCGACCGGCGACCGCACGCCGTGTGTGTTTGTCGAGAACGGCAAGGTAGTCGGTTACGACCCGAAAGACCCGATCCGGGTGAGCTACACGGCGAAAATCGGTGACGAACCAACGGGGAAGGAGAACCCGGAACTGCTCACCGTGATGAAACCGAGCCGCGGGCACGACATGACGATTGTGAACGGCATCAGTCGGATTGGGTGGATGACGGGCGGAAAAGCCGCGCGATGGAAAGATGAAGACATCGCGGACGACCTCACGAAGCGCGCGGTTGGGTTCATCGAGAAGAGCAAGGACAAGCCGTTCTTCCTCTACTTCGCGACTCACGATGCTCACGTTCCGCGCGTTCCGCATTCGCGCTTCAAAGGCAAGAGTGGCCACGGCCTTCGCGGGGATTGCATTCAGGAACTTGACTGGTGCGCGGGCGAGATTCTGGCGACTCTGGAGAAGCACAAGCTCACCAGCAACACGCTTGTGATTTTTACAAGTGACAACGGCGGCGTGATGGACGATGGTTACATTGATGGCACCGCGGACGACAAGAGCGGTCACAAGTGCAACGGAGCACTGCGCGGATTCAAGGGCGGGTTGTACGAGGGCGGGCACCGGATTCCTTTCATCGCGCGCTGGCCGGGCCACATTCCGGTTGGAAAAGTATCAAACGAGTTGATCTGTTCCGTCGATCTGCTCCACACTTTCGCCGCGGTTGTGGATAAACCACTCCCGAAGGACGCGGGGCCGGACAGCTTCAACGTCCTGCCAGCGCTCCTTGATCCGAAACCGGAGAAGCCCTGTCGCGAATCGCTTATTCATCAGGCCGGTGGGGGCGCGCTGGCAATTCGCAAGGGCGACTGGAAACTGATTCCCAACGCCGGCAAGAA
>JAKEEV010000431.1 GCA_022616395.1 Planctomycetia bacterium
ATCGACTTCGACCCGTCTGCGAAGTGGATCGTTCGGCTGGCCGGTGGGAAACTGTTCGCACATCCGCTGGTGGAGGGCAAGGGATGGAGAACGAAGTCCACTCTCGGCTACGCGAATGACTTCGCCTTTCATCCAAGTGGGAACATACTCTGTGCGGTGTTCGCGGATGGTCAGGCGCGCTATCTCGATCCGCTCACTGGGGCTGTGAAGCAATCGTTCAAGTGGTCGAAGAGACCCAAGTCGCGCTACTCGGTCTGCTTCGCTCCAGACGGCCTGACGTGCGCTGCTGGCGGAGAGAACGGGCGAGTGGTGTTGTGGGATGTGGACACCTGAGGGCTTCGTGATGCTTGTCTGGAAGGGCCACAAGGCGAAGTTGCGGTCGCTGGTGTTTGCGCCGGACGGTCAGCGTATCGCGACCACCGCAGGCGATTCAAAGTTCGTCTGGTTGTGGGAATCAACCACCGGCAAACTCATCCGCAAGCTCAGCGACGTGGGCGATGCGATGCGCCTCGCCGCGTTCTTCCCCGATGGTCGGCACATCGCCAGTGTTCACGAACGCCGCCGCATTTCGATCTTCGATACCGAAACCGGCGCTCTGGTCTCCACGTTACAGTCGAAGGTCTGGCTTTACTCCGAAGCGGTCACAATTCATCCCAACGGTTTGCGGTTGGTGGGTGCCACCACCGAAGGGCTTGCGGAGTGGGACGAACCAGCACGACTCAGTAACACCTTGCGCGACTGTGACCGCCTACACCCATCCGGCGGCACGGGTTACGCTGGGCAGATTGGATTCTCACCAGCCGGAAGTTACTTTTGGAGGAAAACCGGCCACATCTCGCTCTACAACGCCGCGAGCTACACTCTCCGCCACTCACTCACCGACCCCGACGGTGCTTCCGCGACGGCGGTTGCCTTCTCGCAGGATGAGAAGCGAGTGTGTGTCGCGTTCGGACACCGAGCCGTGATCTGGACACCAGAACAACCCGGCGCGAAGCCGGTGAAGCTGCGCGGGCACAAGCAGCAAGTTCGAGCCGTGGGGTTCCTTCCTGGTGGGAACACGGTGCTCACAGCGGCGATGGACGGCACCGTGCGCTTGTGGGACGCGAACACCGGAGCGGAAACTCGTTCGTTTGACTGGGGCATCGGCAAGGTGCGTGTCGCGGCCGTCTCGCCAGATGGAACGATGTGCGCTGCGGGGAGCGACGACGGGCGGCTCGTTGTGTGGGATGTTGATACGTGAAGTGAGGAGAACTCGTCATGATTACCTGGAAAGCGCATTCAGGAGATGTGCGCGGAGTGGAGTTCTCGCCCGATGGCAAGCAACTCGCCACCTACGGCATGGATGATAGCTCCGCCCGCATGTGGAATCCGGTCGAGCGAAAAGAAGTCGCGGCGTTCCAAATGTCGGGAACGGCGACACCCTCGCTGAAGCCCACCGTTTACTGCATCGCGTTCAGCCGGTGTGGAGCGTACTTCGCGCTCGGCGGCTGGGCGCCGAATGAGAATGACATGCGAGTGCTCGTCTGGGAGTTGGCGAGCGAAAAGCTCGTCGCCCCGTTGCTCCGCCCAGTCGGTGTGGACGACCTGGCGTTCACCCCCGGCGATCCGCCCGGTCTGCTTGTCGTCGATGGCAACCGGCTCAATCACTTTGCCAATGCACTTGATCCGAAAGAGAACGCCAAACCAGTCGTCTACAGCCGCGGACCAGACCGCAAAACTCCGAAATGCTCGCGCGTGATACTCTCCTCCGATCTCCGTTGGGTGGCAACGAATGGCCGGTACAAGGCGGTCGTGTGGGACGCGAAGACACTCAAGCCGAAGTTCGTCCGCGAACACCCGCGCGGCCCGCAGAATGGCCCGGCCGCGTTCGACCCCGCGTGCGAAGTGCTCGCGGTCGCGCACGGAACGAAAGTTGATCTATGGCGCTTCTCCGATCCGAACGCGAAAGCGGTGGAACTGGCCGGGCACAAGCTCCCGGTGTGGGCGGTCGGTTTCCTGCCGGATGGACAGACCGTGCAAACTGCCTCCAGCGACGGAACCATTCGTCTCTGGGATGCAACCACCGGCTCCGAGAAGAAACGCTACGACTTCGGACTTGGGACAGTCTTCTGCGCTGCATTTGCTCCCGATGGATTGACATGTGCCGCGGGCGGCTCGGATGGCAAGATCGTGATGTGGGACGTGGACGCGTGAGGAGAAACGATGCGCGAACTGCAAGTCTGCCTGCCCGAGAAGCGGAGCAACGCCGGGGTTGTTCATCGACTCCAGTTCTCCGCCAGCGGCGACGAACTCGTCGCGTGGGTCGAAGCCAAGCGCAACGGCCCGTTCGGACGGCTCGCCGGGGTGACCAGATGGCTGTACGCCTACGATCTCACCGCGAACACCACACGGGTATTGCCGACGGACGATTGGTTCAGCAACTGGAATTATGCCTCTCCCGACCCGCGCGTTTCACCTGACGTGCGATTCGCGGCGACCGAGATCAATCACGGCGACTACGAGACGAACGGGTATGTCATTTTCAATGACATCCTGAACCCGGACGTGCAACTGCCGGAGTTAGACTTCCCTCCGATGCAATCAAGCGAGTTGCTCTTCACTCCAGACAGCTCGGCGCTGATTGCGGTGCGCAACCCTTGGGATGATCGCGGTGTTGTTGTGCCCGACATCGTTAGGTTCGAGATGACTACCTTTACCAAACCTCCGCTTCGCTACAAGCCAGACGTCGGTTACTTCACCGGGCAGCCGGTGCGAAAGCTGAAGCGCATCCCGCGCTGGAAAGACATACTCACTTTTCCACCCGGAGAGCTGGCGTGGGACGCTGCGATCTCCGCGGACGGCCAATTCATCGCGGTCGGCACGGAAGAGACTACCGTTCACGTCGCGGAGCTGAAGCGGAAGAAGGTGATTGCGACGTTCCCGTGGGAAGGGCGGAAGCTCAAGTACACCGCTGTGAACAACATCGCGTTCGATCCGTCGGCGAAGTGGGTGGTGTTCCTCGCGCACCGCCGGCTGTTCGCGCGCCCACTGGCCGATGGCAAAGGCTGGAACACAAAGGGAACACTTGGCTGGGTTCACGACTTCGCGTTTCATCCTTCGGGGCGCTTTCTCTGCGCGGTCTTCGATGATGGGCGAGCGCGATACTTCGATCCGCTCACCGGTGCCATTCAGCAGACGTTTCGCTGGGGAAAGAAGTCGCTGTATTCTGTCTGCTTCGCTCCGGATGGACTCACGTGCACCGCGGGGTGTGCGAGCGGTAAGGTGATCGTTTGGGATGTCGATGTGTGAGGGTCATATGATCGTCTGGAACGCTTACAAGTCGAAGGTGCGGTGTCTGTGCTTCAGCCCGGATGGCAAGCAACTCGCCTCCGTCGCGGAGAAGGTGTCGGGTGTGCGGTTGTGGGAGCCGACCACTGGGCAGAATCTCGGCGAACTTCGCGGGCGCTGGGGCTTCACATGGGGCGTTTGCTTCAGTCCAGATGGGAAGTTGATCGCCACCGTGACGGCGGATTATCGTGTCGTGATCTGGGACAGGGAGACACAGAAAGCGCTCTCCGCGCCCGAGGAGACCGACATCCGCTACGGTCCCGCGTTCGCGCCGGATAGTTCGTCTGTCGCGGCGAGCGGATACGGCTCGGTCGCGATCTGGAACGATCCCGCAACGGCTCACCCGGATACGCTCGGCCCGTATAACGGCTCGAACTGGCAACCAGATACTCAACTCAAGTTCGACGCCGGGGATTACGTCACCGACAAGTTCGACAGCATCGCGTTCAGCCCGGATGGACAGTGGGTGGTCGCGCACGGGCTGTTCCGCGCGGTCGTCTGGAACAGGAAGACAAGGAAAGTGGCACGCGTCATCTCGCACACTCTGGAAACGGACTTCCTCACCTCCGTGGCGTTCTCGCCGGATAGCACGCGGCTTGTGATCGGGTACGAGAAGTGCGCTGAAATCCACCCGGTGAAAAAGAAAGCCAAGGCGGTGGAGTTGAAGGGCCACACGCAGTTCGTTCGCGCTGTGGGCTTCACTCCAGACGGCCAGACAGCCATGACCGCGAGCAGTGACGGGCTTGTGCGCTTCTGGGATGCAGCGACCGGCACGCAAACGCGCGTCTTCGACTGGAACATCGGCAGGTTGTACAGCGCTTGCTTCTCTCCCGATGGCTTGACGTGTGCCGCGGGCGGCGAGAACGGCCAGATCGTCGTCTGGGATGTGGATACATAAGGAGAGCAGATGCGGACATTCAAGTTAAAGAAGTGCCCGCGAGTTCACGGCATTCACTTCGCGCCCGATGGAAAGCGGTTGCTCGCGGTGGGTGGGAAAGAAGTGCGGATGGTGGATTGCGCTGTGTGGCTTGACCTTGCGACCGGCGAGAACGTAGACCGCATCGAACAGTTCGCGAATTGCTACGCCGTCGATCCACTCCTGACGCGATATGTCCTCGGCGGCGCGGATAACTGGGACGGGAGCGCCGGGGTGGAGTGGACCGATCTGCCGGACGGAGGTGAGGAGTGGGACACGTTTGAGTTCCGGAGGCGGAAGGCGCCGGACTTCGAGGAAGTCTCCGGGCTGGCGTTCGACAGGACCGGCAAGCGGCTCGCGATCAGTCACGCCCGGCCTTCTGGGCGGCGTGCGAACCCGCACGAGTTGGTTCCTCATCTCACCGTCGTGCAGCGCGATTCCGCCAATGATCCGCTCGAACTCCCGACACAAGAGCAGGACAGCGTACTCGCGTTCAACATAAACGGCACGCGACTCGCGGCTACCGGCGGCATCGACTGCGACCCGAGGGTATTCGTCTACGATCTCGCCACGCAACGGGAGTTGTTCAAGTACGATCCGCCCGGCACAATCACACGCTGCGTGCGGTTTCTTTCCGATAACCGGCTTGTCGTCGCGAACGGACGATACGTTTACATCGTGCCGCCTGACGGAGGAGAAGCCCAGTTCACGCTCTCCAGTCATCCGATGCAGATGAACGCGGTCACACTGACGCCCGACGGCAAGCGGCTGCTCACCGCGTCTCACGACGGGATGGTTCGCGTGTGGGATGTGAACACCGGCGAAGCGGGACCGGCCTTCGACTGGAAGATTGGCGCGATCACTGCCGTCGCCTTCGCTCCAGACGGACTGACCTGCGCCGCGGCCGGGGGAAAAGGACAGATTGTGGTGTGGGATGTGGACGAGTGAACGCGTCAATGCGAACGACTGGCCCGGCGTTTTCACCTCAGATGCCTGCGTAACACTCGCGCCGGGTGCATCCAGTTTTTCTTGGGTAACTCACCCAGCCGGCTAACGCCGACGGTTCGACTTCTCGACTGCGTCAACACCGTCCTCAAGATCGCCAAGTAACTCACCCAGCCGGCTAACGCCGGCTGGGTGGATTGGTCATTGTCGAACCGCCGGCGTTAGCCGGCTGGGTCAAGACCCAGAAAACTTGGTTACACCCCTCGCGCCATAATCACCAAGCGAACCATTGCCGTGCTTGCGGTTTGGACGTATGCTTGGCATTTGTTATGGCACTCTCGCCGTTCTCTCAACAAGCCTCCTTCAACACAGTCACCACTGTGGCGACACCTTGTTACCCCGTCGAAGATACAGGCTTTACCTGAGTGCGGACCGCGTGATCGCGCTTCGGCTCTGTCGGGTGCGATCATCACTTTGAAACGGTCCGTTTCCCTCGATCCTTGATACTCCCTGCCTTTTACACGCCAGCGCCTCGTTTGGCGCGCTGACCTGATGGTTCATCAGGATCGAACTTCCTGCCCTTCCGCGCCTTCACCGCGAACACCCATGATTCGCTTCACATTCTTGCTAATGTTCTTCGCCCTCCTTTGCGGATGTGGTTCGCGCCGCTCAGAGGCCGACATTGAGCGCGGGCGGCAGGCGGTGAGCGCTGCGCTTGACGCGTGGAAGGCAAACGAGCCGTCCGCGAAGTTGAAATCGCTTCCGGACCCGGTGGAGTTCTCGGAGGAGCTGCGGTCTACTCACGCGCTTCTCGACTACACGCTCGGCAATGTCGATGCCTCGGACAAGGACGTGATCCGCTACACGGTCACGCTGAAGCTCAAGGACAAGAAGGGGAAACTGACCGACCGCGAAGTTGTCTATGCCGTCGCCCTGAAAAGCCCTGTGGTTGTTGCACGAGACCCTTACTACTAGCCGTTTTCAAGTTGCACTTACCCACCACTCTGGTCCCTGACCGGAGTTCTCACCAGGAGGGATACCATGTTTCGAGAGTTGAAACGTCTCGGCTTCACGCTGATTGAGTTGTTGGTGGTGATTGCGATAATCGCGATCCTCATCGGACTTCTCTTGCCCGCTGTGCAGAAAGTGCGTGAAGCCGCAGCCCGGTCACAGTCTCAGAACAACCTCAAGCAGCAGTCGCTGGCTCTGTGGACTTTCGAGTCCGCACACGAGATCACGCCGCCGATGTTCGGGTCGGTGAAGGGGAGTGGAGTGTCCGGATCGGTGTACTACCACTTGCTTCCGCATCTGGAGCAGAACGCGATGTACAACCTCGGCCCGGACCTGTCCCGGTCGCAGCCGCTGAAGGTACTTCAGCACCCCGCAGATCGGACGCTGACCGGTGACGGCGTGTTCGATCTCCCGGTCACCGCGCCGGCGTGGAATGCTTCGACCGGAACCGCCAACCCATACCCCGCGTGGGCCAGCACCGCGAACACGCGATGGGGGTTGAGCAGTTACTCGGCCAACTGGCAGGTGTTTGGCGATCAGGGCGCGCGGTTGACGAAGATTCAGGATGGGCTATCGAACACAATCGTGTTCAACGAGAAGTACGCGGTCGCTCGGAGACCCGTCGGCAATCCATTGTTCGGCGCAACACTATGGGGCTACGGCGTCGATCCGCGCACGATTCCCAACGACTTCAACCCGCCGCTTGTCAACGGTCAGTACCCCACCGCCACACAGTGGGCCAACGAAATGAACTCCGCGTCGCTCTACGTGAATGGTTACTGGCCGCGAACTGGCTTTGTCAATCGCGGCAGTGCTGTTCCAACCGCGTGGACGGGAACGGCTCCGTGGATGTGCCGGTGTATGCTCAAGCCGGAGTTTGCCCCGCCGGTGGATAATGTCCACTGCCTGAAGTCGCAGAGCATTTCACCCGCGGGCATTCACGCGGCGTTCGCGGACGGCTCGGTGCGATTCATCAGCAGTAGCGTGACCGACGCGAACTGGTCCGCGGGCGAAACTCCCGCCGACGGCGAAGTGATTACGCCGGATTGATTCTGATTGGAAGTGCGGAAAGTCGCTCGGCCCCGCTTCTGCGGGGCCGTTTTTGGCGCGAGGACTCAGACGCCCGCGAGCAGTTCGTCCCAGGTGGAGACGTCGAGGAGCTTCTCGCTCAGGGCTTCGAGTCGGGGAAGATCTTTGATCGCGTGCAACTTCGCCTCGTGTTCCGCGTTTGCCGGCACGCCGAACTTCTTTGCTCCTTGGCGGAGCAGCATCTTTGTGGCTTCCAAGATCGCGCCGTGTTGCGTACCCTGTTGGATACCCTGTTGGATGCCGTCTTGCATCCCGCGGCGGAGAATCGCTTGGTAGGTAACTGACTCTTCCATTTGCATCACCCCTGATAGCACATTATCAATCAACGCCTCCTTGAAACGCAAGCCCATCAGCACATAACTCGCTGCCCACAGTTTCGCGACCAACGGTCGGTCGGGTTGCGTATCGAGGCGAGTCCGCATGCTGGCCACGACCGTCGGCAAGTCGGTTGAAGTCACGTTCGCCAGTGGAGCCAACGGAATGAGTCCAAGAGGGCCATTGAGAAAGTCCGCAACGGGCCGCTCCCATACTCGAAGAACTTCATACCGGAACTCCCATGCTGTCCCAATCGGCGCAGTGATCGGTAGTTGTCCGGTCAACCACGCCATGTTACTCGTCTGCCGCAGAAGCACAACGACAGACACAACCGGAACTCCGTGTCGGTGATGCAACAGAGCGTTGTAGCGGAGGAGTCGGCGCTCCATCTCGCTGGTGGCACCGGTCTGGATGTCGAGATGAAGGAGCCAGCGCTCCGGGTGATCGACGCGGATGACCTTGTCCGTGTCAGTCGTCACAGTCGATAGATCGGCATCGACGAGCCGAACGGCCGAGGGCGGAGCCGGGCAGCCAAGGAAAGTGACCCATCCAACCGGGTCGGTCTCGATCAAATCCTTGCTCGTGGCATCATACGGCTTGCTCACGCCGCGCCTCCCTTCTCTAACTCGTTCACCAGCGCGCGCAGGAATGGCTCAGCATCAGAGACGATGCCGACTGTTTGCGTGCTTCCGCGATCCATGAGCTTTGTCACCGTCGCGGGGCTGATGTCCACGCACGCGACTTTCACCCACGCCGGGAGGAGATTGCCCACCGCGACCGAATGCAGCGTTGTTGCCACCATCAGACAAAATCCGACTCCCGGGATCAGTCTGCGCATCGCGTCCTGAGCGACGAGCATATCGGTAATCACTTCCGGTAGCGGGCCGTCGTCGCGAATGCTGCCAGCAAGAATGAAGGGCACGGAGCGCGTCAGGCATTCATACATGATGCCGCTTTTCAGCTTCCCAACTTCGACTGCCTGCTTGATTCCACCCAATCGGCGGATCGTGTTGATCGTTCGCAGGTGGTGTTCATGCCCTTCATCGGTGGGAAGCCCTTTGTCGAGAGAAACACCCAGACTTGTGCCATAGAACGCCTGTTCCATGTCGTGAGTGGCGAGTGCGTTGCCCGCGAAGAGCACGTTGATGAACCCATCTCGGATCAGTTTCGCCACAAGCTCGCTTCCCCCGGTATGAACGACCGCCGGGCCAAGTACCGCGAGCACCTTTTCGTCCGCAGCGCGGGTCTTGCGCATCGCCGAAGCGATTTCGCGCACGCTCACCGCTTTGGGCCGCTCACTCGACACGGGACTGGCCATGAACTCGAATAGTTCGTGCCGGCGCATTTCGGCTTCGGGTGGGAACACACGCGTACCTTGCCGACCGACGAGGATGCGGTCGCCAGTCTTCACCGACACCATCGGAATGCAGCGTGCCGCGCCGCCTTCGGGATCGACCACGATGCCGCAATCCATCTCCTGATCCTCCACATCCACCCATTCGCCGCTGAGTTTCACCTGCGTGCGGAAGTTCGTGGAGCAGTAGAAGCCGTCCGGGAACGCGCCGGGCATATCGGCCGCGACTGTGTGGCAATCGCCGGGCTGCGCGGGAACAGCGCCGTGTGGGTGGATGTCGGCCAGTATCGCTTCAAGCTGCTCCGGCGAATCCGCTCGGACTTCGAGGCGCGCGAAGCTCGGATCATCCTGCCGCTGGCCGAGGCGCAGTGTTTCGACGTGATAGCGCCCGCCGCGCGAAAGAATCGCGTCGAGCACTTTCGGCAGAAGCAGTGAATCGACAATGTGGCCCGTCATCTCGACGAACTCGACGTGCGGCACGGACATTGGGTGAACCTCCGAAGGGCTGTGAGTATCCTCTTGATACTCGGATCTGGCGTGGAAAACGAGTCGAGCACGCGACATGAATGACACTCTGGGCGACCGGATGAAGCAGTACGAAGTCGCGGAAGCCAGTCGGCGGCTGATGACCCCCTTGCGCGCGAGCACGAAGCAATCCATCACTCGTTGTGGAGCGCACGGAGTATGTTTTGCTCGAGTTACCGCCGTTGTCGAAAGTGGAGAATCGAGCCGATGTGTTGTTCCGCGGAGAGAACCCGCGCTCAATCGAATCCACCGCGCCCGCGCCGAATTGATCGACCGGGCGAAGCGCGTAGGGGATACCGTTGCAAGCGGTTAGTCCATGGGATAGCGGGCGGGTCGCGTGAAGAAAGCGACAATCACGGCGAAGAGTACCCCGCCGATGATGGACCAGATGATCGGGAACTGGTTCCCGTCCACATCGATGGTGAAAATCTCCGGGAGACCGGTTAGCTTCTGGAGCCACAGGCCCAACAGAGCACCGATGAACCCGACCGCGATAGCAACCAGGCACCCGCCTCGCGAAAACCCGGCAATCGCCTGCGCAACGGCACCACAAATGCCCGCGACCAGAATCAAGATCAGGAAATCCAAAAGCCCCATAGGTGTTCTCCAGACTTGGCGAGCAATAACTGGGGCGAATTCCCAACGATTCGGAGTTCTTGCAAGCTTCATGCCGCGAGATTCGTTAGATGGAGAACCAACGATCTCCGAAGCAATTGCAAGCAGCAGTTGACCTCGGTTGTCGGTCCGCTAAAGTGAGAGGTGTTGGCAGTTCAGGCAATCCCTGCATCAACATGATTGCTGGTGGCCGTAGCTCAGTTGGTTAGAGCGCCAGATTGTGGATCTGGAAGTCGCGGGTTCAAATCCCGTCGGTCACCCTGATACAAAAGCGACGAAAACCCCTTCTGCCGAAGCAGTTTCTGCTTACCCCGGAGAGTTCCGGGTGCGGCTTCCGAACGACGCGTTCTGTGAAACTCTTTCACAGAACGCCCCGAGGAACCCGCAACATGCCTCCGCGTCGGAAACTCATCCCTTCCTACCTCGAACACAAACAATCCGGGAAAGCCCGCGCCGTCTGGACCGATACACTCGGCGTCCGGCACTTCCAGATGCTCCCCGGTCCATTCGGCAGCGAGGAATCCCGCACCGCCTTCGCCCTTCTCGAACTGGAACTGGCGGCCACGCCGAACCGCGCGCCCGCGACTGGCGAGGGCGTGGCAAGTGTCAACGAGGTCATGCTCGCCTATGTGGATTTCGCGGAAGTTCACTACCGCCGCGCAGACGGGACAACCACCAACGAACTCGATGAGTACAAGCTCGTCTCCAAGTATGTTCGCGAACTGTACGGTGAGCGGCCGGCGACCGAGTTCGGGCCGCTGGCACTCAAGGCAGTCCGGCAGAAGTTCATCGACGCCAACTGGTGCCGGGGGTTTATCAACCAGCGCATCGGGCGGGTAAAGCGGGTGTTCAAGTGGGCCGTTGCCGAGGAGTTGGTTCCGCCCGCTGTTTTTCAGGCCCTCGCGGCTGTCCCTGGGTTGCAACGCGGGCGGTCAAAGGCACGCGAAACCGAACCCGTCGGCCCGGTCGAGGATGCCGTGGTTGATGCGACGCTCCCTCATCTCAACCGGTTCGTTCGCGGGTTGGTTGAGTTTCAACGGTTGACGGGTTGTCGGCCGGGTGAAGCGTGCAGCCTCCGGCGGTGTGACATCGACACGGGTGGCCCGGTCTGGCTCTACAAGCCAGCGACGCACAAGAACGCGTGGCGAGGAAGGAGCCGTACCATCACCATCGGGCCGCAAGCGCAAGAGTTACTGAAGGAGTTCTTCACGACCGACTTCAGCGTGTACCTGTTCTCACCTGCTCGCGCGGTCGCGGAGTTGCACGCGACGAGGACCGCGAACAGGAAGACTCCGAGGTATCCGAGTCACATGGCTCGGAATGCCAAGAAGCGAAAGAAGAACCCGAAGCAACTGGCCGAGAAGTACGACCGGGGGAGTTATGGGCTTGCCATTGACCGCGCCTGCGACAAGGCATTCCCGCTGCCAGCGGAACTGGCACCGCGCGAAAAGGACAACGGCAAGATGGAGTCGCACCGCGAATGGTGGGAACGGCTGAACGAGAAGGAGCAGGACGAAGTGAAGGAGTGGCGGAGGGCGCACCGCTGGCACCCGAACCAACTTCGCCACACGTTCGCGACGCGGGTGAGGAAGCATTACGGACTGGAAGCCGCACAAGTGCTACTCGGTCACTCCCGCGCTGACGTGACGCAAGTTTACGCCGAACGCAACGAAGAACTGGCCGCGACAATCGCAGTGAAGATCGGGTAGTATACAGGTGAACTGGCTGGTGTGGGGACGCTCACACTGGGCCGGGTCGGGTGTGCGGGTTGACCTCTTGTGGCCCGTCCCCGACCCGGCAACCCGGTCAACCACAAGAGGTTCCCTGATGTCCTCTCCCGGACCCGATCCGGCACGTCTTGAAGCACTTCGCGACAAGTTCGACAACGCCGCCGAGGACTTTCCCGGTGTCGATGCGGTTGTCGTCTGGCGCCCTGAAGTTCGGATCGCTGATGCCGAGAGAACGGTTCTCGACTTCAGACACACGATCCTTGAGGGACGCGGGCGCAGCGATCATCAGAAGATGGTTCGTTTCCTCACAGGGCTGATTCCGCCTCCCGACGAGAACTTCCCCCGCAGTCGCCAGACTCGGCGGGTGAATGGAGAGGATCACATCGACATCATCCGGGATCAGTGCCGCCTGTGCTTTCAACACACGATTTTCGATCACGCTCGTCTCGATCAGAACGCCCCGAACGGCATGCGGGATGAAGGGTGGAGTTTTGTGCTTTTCAACCGCGATCCCGTGACGGAGCAAACACCGTGGCGGCGGTTCGACTCCTTGGCCCGTGACGCCGCGCAGTTGGTACTCAACGGTTGTGGTCGGGGCGATTCGCTCTTATCGAGTTGGCTCATCAACTTGGCGGATCGTTGTGAACCGCTGGATTCCACCGCCGAACGCGCTGTGCTGCTTTCTCGGGGTTGCGGGCAAGGCGGATTCGGTTACATCTACTCGGAATGGCGACGATTGGCAGACCCCGATCCCGGACCGAGATGGCGTTGGCGACCACACGACCCTGACTCGCGCCCGAGCTGTGAGCCGGGTTGGTGGGTGGTGAGGTTCAACAACGTTTCCCGACTCTCGCGGGTTGCTGTCGATGCGGTCATTAGGCAAGAGCAGGAGCTGAGGCAACTTCAGTCAAGCCGGATTCGGTATGATTCCACGAGTCGATCAGTCTGGCTTGACGAGAAACAACTGGCTAATGGGCTAGATGCGGAAGTCTATGCATACTTTCAACTCTTGGCCGAGAGTTACCCAAACCCGATTACGTTCGCGGAGATGGAGAAGCGGTCGGTCACACTCAACGGCGTGAATCAGACACGTCTCAAGGAGAAATTGCCCGCCAAACTTGGCAATTTGATCGCGCGCATACCTGGCAAGGGACACGTCTTGGAGTTGCCAAACCCTCGCTGAATCTGGCCCTTGCAGATTGTCCACAGCTTGTGGACAGGATGTGTACGCTCTCCCCGCTACGCTTCATCAAGTCGCAAATTCTGCGAGGAGGTGAACCGTGGCCGAAGTCGTTTCTGAAATCCCGTCGGTGCTTTCCGAGATCCAGGCCGGGGGAGGGCTGTCGCTCTCTGCCGCGGGCCGGCTGTTCCCTGCGCATCGGGGAACTGGCACCATCGACCCATCCACTGTCTTTCGTTGGGTAACGAAAGGGGCAAAGACCCCCAACGGTTCGTTGGTGAAACTGGAGGCCGTCCGCGTCGGTGGTCGCTGGCTCACGTCTCGCGGTGCCATTGCTCGATTCGTCGCGGCACTCACGCCCAACACTGACACCACACCAGCCGGAACGCCTCCAGTCAGTGCAACCGCGGCGCGCCGTCGAGCTGAAGCTGCGGGCCGCGAATTGGAACGCCGAGGAGCGTAACTCACCCCACCCCATACGCAAGCGGGTTGGGGCCACGATGCGTCCCCGACCCACAGGAGGAATCTGTGGGCACTCAACTTGACTCACACCCGACGGATAAGGGGTTGTCGCCTCTGCAACTGGCGATCCGCTCACACGACACTTTCGCGGTCGCTACGGCGTATCGCGACCTCGGCGTTTCGACCTTCCCCGTGAAGACCGACGGCAGCAAGGAACCCGCGTTCGCCGGGTGGCGAGAGTATGCCGAGCGTCTGCCCACGCTCGATGAACTGAAGCGGTGGCACTCGCGACCCAACCGCCACGGCATCGGCGTTGCGGGTGGTGTGGCATCCGGGAACTTGGCTGTGTTCGACTTCGAGACGTGGGCGGCGTTCATCCACTGGGGTGGAAGTCTAGCCGCCGTCGACCGCGAACACCTCGCACGCTGCCCGGTCATTGGGACGCCGGGAGGCGGTGCTCATGTCTACGTCCGCCTCGTCGAGCCGATGAAGGGGTGCAAACTCGCCCGCACAGTGGCAGGCGAAACCTTGATTGAGATTCGCGGCTGCCAGCACTATGTCGTAGCACCAGGTTCACCGCCGGTCTGTCATCCTCTCCGTCGATCCTATCGACTGCTTCGCCCAGGGTGGCTCGATGGTGAACCCTTCGAGCCGATGCCACTCGACGTGTGGCACGGGTTGACTGTTCTCGCCGCTGAACTCAACGAGTACAGCCGCCCTGCGGCCCGCGAAGTGGTGGGGGATCGGCCGGCGAGTGCAGCAACAGGCGATAGACCCGGCGACGACTTCAATCAAAGGATTCAGTGGGGCGACATCCTCACGCCGCACGGGTGGAAGGTGTACCGCTCGACCGCAGGCGCAACCTACTGGTGCCGACCGGGCAAGAGTCCCGCAGGGGTCTCTGCGTCAACCGGGTTCTGCCGCGGCCTATCCGGTCGCGATCTGCTCTACGTCTTCTCCACTTCGGCCGCGCCGTTCGACGCGGAAACCTGTTACAGCCGGTTCGCGGCCTACGCCCTGCTCAACCATCACGGCGACTTCAAGGCTGCGACCCGTGCGCTGGGGGTGGCCGGTTACGGTCGTCCACTGCCGCGGATTCGCTTCAGCGGAAAGGCGGTGTGCCAATGACTGCTCCCAACAAGCTGACCCTTCCTGACAACTTGGGCGACATCACCCTGAACGTTGTGCCCAACTGTAAGCCGGGCCGGTATCTGGTCGTCGCTGCTTACGAGGGGAAGGAGTTAAGCCGGAACACGTTCGATCTGAACTCCGAACACAGTCGAAGTCGCTTTGTCACTCGGGCAGAGAAATGTGATCTCAACGGTCGGGCTGATGAGTTCCGCGAACATCTCGGCGACAGACTGCTCGCCTACGCCAAAGCTCCGCCTGGCGCACCTGATCCCCCACCATCGACTACCAACCAGCTCGCCGACGATCCCCGAGGCGAAGCACTCGCCAGGATGCCCGAGGACGTGAAGGCGGAAGCCGAACGCCTCCTTGCCGACTCGAAACTCTTGGAACGAATCATTGCCGACATTGAAGCCGCCGGCGTGGTTGGCGAACGCCGACTCGCCGCGACTCTCTACCTCGCCGGCGTGAGCGTGCAGTTGCCCAGGCCACTCTCAGCCATCGTTCGCGGACCATCGTGCTCGGGCAAATCGTACACCGCGGAACGTGTCGCGGGCTTCTTTCCGCCCGAGGTGGTCTTGTTCGCAACCAGCATCACCACCAATGCGCTCTATTACTTCCCGCCCGGAGCCTTGCGGCATCGACTCGTGATTGGAGGTGAGCGATCACGGTTGGAAGACGACGACAGGGCAGAGGCGACACGAGCGTTGCGGGAGATGATCGAAAGCGCTCGATTGTCGAAAGCGGTTCCAGTCAAGGAACACGACACAATCACTACGAAGGTCATCGAGCAGCAAGGCCCGATTAGCTTCATCGAAACAACCACGTTGGGCGCCATCTTCGACGAGGATGCCAACCGCTGCCTGTTGCTCGCCACCAATGAACAAGAAGAACAGACTCGCCGGATTCTCGACGCCACCGCCGCGGCTGCCGCTGGTCGTTCGCGGCCCGACCTGGAACGTCGGCGAGATGTTCATTTCGCTCTCCAGCGGATGCTGCCTCGGTGTGAGGTGCTGATCCCGTTCGCGGAACAAATCTCTGCACTGTATCCCACCGACCGTCTCGACGCCCGCCGGTCGTTCCGGCACCTGCTTCAATTGGTGCGAGCTTCCGCCCTTCTTCACTTCCGCCAGCGTGAGAGAAACTCCGGCGGCGAAGTGATCGCCACTATCGAGGACTACAACCTGACCGAACGACTCGCCCGTGGGCCATTCAGTGTGGCCGCCAGCGGGGTGTCAGACGGAGCGAGGCAGTTCCTTCTTGCGCTCCGCAACAAGTTCAAGGAAGACGAATTCTCGACCTCCGACGCACAGAAGGTGGGCGGTGGTTCGCGGCGCACCCGCTACAGCCGCTTGAAGGAACTCAACGGTGTGGGGGCCGTGGAACAGACGGAAGCCCAAAGAGGCGCGGTGCCCGCGAAGTGGAGGCTCACCGGGATAGACGCTGACAGCGGAGCAGTCGTTCCCAGTGCGCAAGCTGTGTGTGATCGGCTGTTGGGCTGCACGCTTGCACGCTCGGCGTAAACCCTTTCGGGCCAAGCGCCACGTGTGTGCGAGTGCTGTTTTGCACGC
>JAKEEV010000432.1 GCA_022616395.1 Planctomycetia bacterium
CGCGTGTCAGAGCCAGATACCTGCGATCAACTGTATGCTTGCGGAACTGCTTCATCAGATTCTCGGCCGCGGAGTGAGTCAGCGCGAAGACGACCAAGCCCGAAGTGTCCCGGTCGATGCGATGAACCGCGATCACCGCTCGATCAGGCGCACCAAGGAGCGCGGGGAGCAATTCCGCGAGGGTCCTGGGCAAGAATCGCTTCGCGCGGGCGCCGAACTCCTCGGCTTCTTCCTTGTGGCGCATGGTGGTAAGCCCCGCGGGCTTGTTCACCACAACCACCGCATCATCCGAGTAGACAATGCTCTCGCGGGATAGAGAAGGGCCGACATCTGCGCTCTTCTTCGCGCTCTGTACGGATGGTGTTCGCGCGGGGGTCGTGCCGGGTTGTGTCCTGTCACCTTTTCTCCCCTTCACTCCGTCACCCTTTTTCTGCACTTCCGAACCCCTTCTCTCTTCCAAACCCTTTCGCTGCTCTGGGGGAAGTTCGACCGTTCCCGATGCCAGTTCGATTTGCTTGCCGACCTTCAGCCGCCGGGCGACATCGGTCTCCACCTGCCCGCTGACTTTCACATGCTGACGCTCGACGAGTCGCTTCGCCTGCGCCCAGCTCAGTCCGAACCGCTTCTTGAGGATCGCGGAGAGTGTCTGCCCCGCCTCCTTGCGATCAACAACAAACAGAATCGGCGGCACGGAGAGAATCCTCGTCGCGAACGAGCGAATACTACCCATAGAATACACGCGAACCGTCAGGAGTGCGGAAGATGCGTGCGTTCACCGTGAGTACCAAGCGCCGAAGTGAGTTCGTGGAGATCACCGACGAGGTTCGCTCCGCGGTGCGCGAAAGCGGACTGAAATCGGGTGTCTGCGTGGTCTATTCTCCTCACACAACCGCCGGTATCACGATCCAGGAGAACGCGGACCCGGATGTGGTTCGCGATATACTGCTGTGGCTCGATACTCACATTCCCAAAGATGTGCCGGGCTTTCGGCACGCGGAGGGTAACAGCGATTCGCACTTGAAGAGCGCCTTGATTGGCTCTTCCGTAGCAATCATCGTGGAGAACGGAGAACTTGTGCTGGGGAGGTGGCAGGGAGTCTACTTCTGCGAGTTTGACGGTCCGCGATTGCGCACGGTTCAGGTGCAAACAATCGGAAACATCGGTTAGCGCCACACGAAAAGGCCGGCTGCTTCGGCAGACACCGCTTGACACTCGACGCCGATACGCCGTAGGCTTCCACAGCAACGAGAGCACTCCGTTCCCCGTTGCGGGGCAAGGATGACATGCAGTTAATCGCCCCCGACATCCTCAACGAAGCCCGCGGCCTGACCGGCGCGATGACCGGCACCATCTGTGTGTTGGGCGTTGCGCTGTGGTTTTTCGGTTGGCGATGGCACCGGTTCTGGGTCGTCGCGGGGATTACTCTTTCTGCTGGGCTGATCGGTCTCAACGCCGGCCGTGCAGGCGGCACGCAAGTGATGGCCGTCGGGATACTGCTGGCGGTCGGTGCCGGGTTGATGGCTCTGGAACTGGCGAAGGTGCTGGCGTTCTTGGCGGGTGGATGTGGGGCGTGGTTGGCGGTTCAGTGGGTGTTTCCTCAAGCCCAGGAACTCTGGGCCGTGTTCCTCTCCGGCGGGCTGTTTGGTCTCCTCATGTATCGCCTCTGGACGATGCTCCTCACGAGTCTGATGGGTGTGCTTCTGGCGAGTCACGCGGGGTTGCTTCTGGTCGAACAATTCTGGTCGGTCGATATGGTCGCGTGGGTGTCGGCTCACGTGCCAGCGCTCAATGGGGTGGCGGTCGGGCTAACGGTGCTGGGCATTTTGCTTCAGGCGATCTCGGCACCGGAGGAATCGACCACCACGGAAGCCAGCGCGCAGAGTGCGGAAGACCCAAAGCCGGTTGAAGTGACTCCTCCACCCGCGAAGAAGCCGCTGCGGTGGTGGAAGCGGATACTCAAGTCGCGGAAGACTGCTTGAAGATTCACTCACACGAAACGAAACCGCCCGGCAACCAAGTTAGTTGCCGGGCGGTTCGTGCTTCAACTGGTGCGAGTCTTACCAGTTGCCGTTCACTTGGTCGCCGCTGGCGGGCGAGCCGAGAGCGCGCCAGGTGGTGATGTTGATGCCCGGGGAGATCGTCCTGACGCTCCCATCGCAGAGGGCGACCAACAACCCGCCGCTGGTTGTCGCATGGGGGACAGAGTACCGCGCTTCATCCGGTCGGGGTTTCACCTGGAAGGGGATGTAGGTGCGCGTTTTGGAATCGTAGTAGCCAGAGGTATAGAAGTAGGGGGGCTGCGTGGAGGAGCCAGTGGACTCGTAGATGTACGGGACCGGTGGAGTCGCATTCCGGTTGGGCGACTGATACCGGCTGGTGGACTCATATTCATAGGTCATCGGGTCATAGTTCCACTGGCGGGTGTAGGTGTACTGGGACTTGTAATACGACCCGGGTCCGTAGTAGGCCGAGTAGTCGTAGTAGTAATTGTACCCGGCCTTCGAGTATCCTTCGGCAAACATCAGGGTGTTCGACGAC
>JAKEEV010000046.1 GCA_022616395.1 Planctomycetia bacterium
ATTGTCATCGCCAAGAAAGGGAGTGGGCTTGCCACTTCCTCTCGTCCTCCGTGCGCGCTTGCGGAGAAGAGGGAGTGGCACTCTCCACTTCCCGGCGTCCTCCGTGCGCGCCCATCGCCGTCTTCGCCCCATCGCGCCCACTGAATCTCGCCCATCAGGAATTCGCCCCAGGAGTTTCACCATGTCGAAGCGTCCCGTGAATCGGCTGTGCGAGAAGTTGGAACTGTTGGAAGACCGAGTCGTGCCCGCGCTGAATCTCAATGATGTCGAGTGGAGGACCATCGACGGCACGGACAATAACGAGGCCAACCCCACGCAGGGGGCCGCGGAAACCCAGCAAATCCGGTTCGGCTACGGCGACCGGTTCATCGATGACGAAGGCGATGAGATCATCACGGAAACAAGCACTCCCTCGCGCGAAAACCCGCGCACGATCAGCAACGCGATCCTCGACCAGGACGGGAGCATCCCCAGCGCGCGGAACCTGACCGACTGGGTCTTCCAGTGGGGTCAGTGGATCACGCACGACATGGACCTGACGCGCAACGATGCCGAGTTCAACGTTCTGTCCGATGGTGTCACGGTGGGGGATTTCCGCATCCCGATCGAAGACCCGAACGACCCGCTTTACAACACCAACAACCCGTTCATTCCGTTCAATCGCTCGGAGTACTTTGAAGGGACGGGCGTCAACGGGATTCGGCGCGACGTGGTCAATAGCATCACGTCGTACATCGACGCGTCGATGGTCTACGGCTCCGACGAGGTGCGCGCGGATGCACTGCGGACCTTCTCCCGCGGCAGGTTGAAGACCAGCTCCAACGGCCACCTCTTACCGCTGAACACCGCGGGGTTGCCCAACGCCGACCAGTTCGGAGATGGTGCCGATCTGTTCCTGGCGGGCGATGTGCGCGCCAACGAGCAAATCAGCTTGACCGTCGTGCATACGCTCTTCGTGCGCGAACACAATCGGCTTGCCAACCGCATCCACAATCTCCAGCCGCAGCTCAACGACGAGGAGATTTACCAGCTCGCCCGGCGGCTCGTCGGCGCGGAGATGCAGAAGATCACTTACACGGAGTATCTGCCAGCGATGTTCGGCTGGGACTTCGCGCCCGACCCGGATGAAGCGGTTTACGACCCGAACGTCGATGCGTCGGTTACCAACTCGTTCGCGCACGCCTTCTTCCGCTTCGGTCACAGCCAGATCAACGAGACCACGCTGCGCGTCAACAACTCCGGTGAGACAGTGGGGAGCCTGTCCATCCGCGACGCGTTCTTTAACCCGGAAATCCTGAAGAACAACCCGGGGAACGTCGGGCTGATTCTCAAGGGTCTGGCCTCACAGGTCGGTCAGGAGAACGACCTGCACCTGGTGGACGGGATTCGCAACAACCTCTTCGGTCCTCCCGGAAGCGGCGGTCTGGATCTCGGCGCGCTGGACATTCAGCGCAGCCGCGATCACGGCTTGCCCGATTACAACAACCTTCGCGGAAACTACGGGCTGGTGGAAGTGACGAGCTTCGACCAGATTAGCTCCGACCCGGACATCCAGGCGGCACTGGAAGCGCTCTACGGCAACGTCGATAACATCGACGCATTCGTCGGCGCGCTGGCGGAAGATCACTTACCCGGTTCGAGCGCTGGTGAACTCATCACTGCGGTCGTCAGTAACCAGTTCACACGTCTGCGTGACGGAGACCGATTCTTCTACACCGACGACGCGCTGCTCGATTCGGCCGAAGTGAAACAGATTCTCAATATCGATCATGTCACCCTGGCCAAGATCATCAAGTGGAACACGGGCATCTCCAATATCCAGGACAACGTGTTCTTTGATCGCTCGGTGATGATCTTTGAAGCGCCCGCGGCCGGTTCAAACCTCTCGCTGGTGGCCGTGGCTGGTACTGTAACGCTCATCAACAACAACACTCACCAGGTGGTGTTTAGCCGCTCGCTTGCGAATGTTAGCTCGGTGATTCTGGTCGGTTCGGACACTTCGCCTGACGTGTTCAACATTTTCATCGCCGCGGCCAACGGCGGGATCGAACTGGGTGTGTCCGTCTACGGCGGCAACGGGCTGAACGACCGGCTGAACGTGTTCGGGCGTCCGTTCGTGAGCGACACCTTTGTCGTTTCAGGTGAAACGATCTCGGCCAACATGACCTCGGCCGCGGACTCCGGTGTCGTCGTTGAACGGTCGGTTGAAGCCGTCAACGTGACCGTGAATAATAGCAACAAGATCTTCGGGACATCGATTGATCGGCTTCGGGTCGTGCTGGGCATCAATGACTCGATCACCGATCCCACGATGATCGCGGAGATCATGGACCTGTGGAACCAGAACAACTAGCGCTGCGAGTTGGGATGTGAAAACACAGCGGGGTCAGGCTGTTGCTTGACCCCGCGATTGGTTTACTCCAGAACCTCGCTCACGACTCTGGAGTTGTGCGAACGCCGCCTGTTACCTCATTGCTCCGAGCAACCATCGAGAACAGTACGCCCCGGGTTCTGGAATTGTTGAAGATCTGTTTCAGGAGTTTGCGAACGTCATCTGGTGTGTGAGCCAAGCGCGCGCGGCTGTGTTCCTCGTCGGACAGGTTCCACTCACTCTCATCGGCGCATTCGATCCCAGGTAGCGGGTCAGAAAGCGAGTCGGCTATCAACACGACGGGGTAGGGCCGTTCCATTACAAATCGGGCAGCAAGAAGCCGATGACGGAAGCCAATCGCTGGGGCCAAGAGATCGAAGGTGAGCAACTCGAAGGGACGAGCCAGAGTATTCAGTACCTCTCCTTTGACAACCCCTTGCGTCCTCTTAGCGAGTGCTTCCGCTTGCTCGTTAAGGATCATGAGCGGCGTCAGTACGTCCACGACGAGATCAGGCGGCCACAGATCGGAATTGTCGTTCGCCATCGGGCAATCCTCTACAGATTCAGTTCAAACAGAATTGGTAGGTGGTCGCTTACCAGAGCCTCTCGCGGCTTGCCTTCCGCGGTAACGAACTCTTCACTCCCATCACTTGCAAGGATTTCCAGAAACGTGAGCTGCTCCATCAGTCCAGGTCGCAGGAGCACTTGATCGAACATCTGCCAAAACACGTTCGCCCGGTCGTTGGTGTTGTCGAAGTAGTAAGTTCCTGGTGGACGCCTGCGACCTCTGGGTTGTATGCGGTTCGCAGGGCGATCTCCGAGACACGACCACATTGGATTATAAAACACGGGGTATCCGTCTCGCGCTTCATGTCGAACAACTACCCCAGTCAGGTGTCGGGTCATCACAGCGTGGAGCGCTGTTGTCTCGACCAGTCCCCCATCAAACGGGTTCATATTCAGATCACCGACAAGGATCGTTCGCGTGTGTCCGACATCGCCCTCGACAGTTCGGATGTCTTGTGCGACATCCCTTGCCCACTCGGCGCGACCCGCAGGTGACAGTCCCGGATACGGTGAGTCGAGATGGGCGCCGATGATCAGGATGCTCAACGCTCCCCGTGGTTGACATTCTAACGCGGTGATGCGGTCGGTGACTCCATCAAAAAAACGGTCATGCCAAACCGCACCCGCGAGCGGCCCAGCTTGACGAGCAAAGAACCGAACACGCGAACTCTGACTTACCACTGCCGCGTATTGGTTCACAGTCTGACCATTCAATGCTGCGAGGATGGGCGTAGGATCGGCGGGGCACTCCGCAAACAAGAACACATCGGTGTCTTGACCAGCCAAACGGGTGAGGCAAGCCGCGAGTCGGCTTCCCCGTGCTTGTCGAATGTTCCAGAAGAGAAACTTGACTCGCATGGCTCGAGGCGGCGCGTTTGTCATGCGAGAGATTACCTCTCGCGGCTCGTGGAGGTAACCAGGGTATCCGACTCGAATTGGAATGTCACTCACAGGCGAAACAAATACGGGGCCAAGCTCTCGCCTGACCCCGCGATTGGTTTACTCTAGAACCTCGCTGACGACTCCGCGGCCGACAGTTCTGCCGCCTTCGCGGATCGCGAACTGGCTCCCCGCTTCCAGAGCAATCGGGCGGTCGAGGTTCACTTCAACGTTTGCGTTGTCGCCCGGCAACACCATGTCGATTCCCTCCGGTAGAGTTACCAGCCCAGTTACGTCCGTGGTGCGGATGTAAAACTGAGGCTTGTAGCCGCCGAAGAACGGCGTGTGCCGGCCGCCCTCGTCCTTGCGCAGCGCGTACACTTCCGCCTTGAACCGCGAGCGCGGGCGGATCGACTTCGGAGCGGCAATCACCTGCCCGCGCCGAATCTCGTCTGCCTTCACTCCACGCAGACGCACGCCGACGTTCTGCCCCGCCACGCCTTCCGACAGTGGCCGCTTGAACTCCTCGACACCAGTGACGACCGTCTCCAGAGCCTCCTCGAAGCCGATCACCTCGACCTTGTCTCCAGCCACGACGCGACCCTGTGAGATCACGCCGGTGGCGATTGTGCCAAGCCCTTCAATCGAGTACACGCCCTCGACCGACATCTGGAACGGCTTATCGACATCCCGCACTGGAGTCGGGATGTGAGCATCCAGCGCGGCAAGCAGTTCGTCGATGCAGCCCGCGAACGCCGGGTCATCCGGGTGGTCGAGCGCGCCCTTCGCGTTTCCGCGAATGAACGGCACCTTCTCGCCCTCGAACCCGTAGCGCGTGAGAAGCTCGCGCGTTTCGAGTTCGATCAGTTCGAGCAGGTCCGGGTCCGAGACCAGATCGACCTTGTTGATGAACACGACCAGATGCGGAACGCCGACCTGCCGGGCGAGCAGGATGTGTTCACGCGTCTGCGGCATCGGTCCATCAACCGCCGAGATCAGGAGAACCGCTCCATCCATCTGAGCAGCACCTGTAATCATGTTCTTCACGTAGTCCGCGTGGCCGGGGCAGTCCACGTGCGCGTAGTGACGAGTTGCCGTCTCATACTCCACGTGAGCGGAGATGATCGTGACGGTCTTCGTTTCATCGCGCTTCGTGCCGCCGCGAGCGATGTAGCCGTACTCTTGAGCTTCCGCCAGACCCTTTTGGGCCTGGACCGCGAGGATTGCCGCGGTGAGGGTTGTCTTGCCGTGGTCGATGTGGCCGATGGTGCCGACGTTGACGTGAACCTTGTGCATGGGAATCAGACTCCTCGGTCGCGACGAGCGACCGGGTGAGCCGGCTTTCCGCGCTCGGCTGTGGATACAGCCTTTTTATCACAACGAGTGAATCCAGAGCGGGTCCGCCGGCGATGCCGACTGGCACCAGTTAGACACGCGAAGCGGAGAATGGGTTCAGTCAGGTGAGTGATACCGA
>JAKEEV010000433.1 GCA_022616395.1 Planctomycetia bacterium
AGAATGGCGACGACGACCAGCAGTTCGAGAAGGCTGATGGCACGGCGATATCCCGCCAAGCCCAACAGCTGACACCTGTCAGGCAAGGAAGGAACGGAGCACGAAGTCAGAGGAGCCATTCGCGTCACTCAGGGTGTTGCGCTACAGTCGTGCTTTGGCACGAAGGCCCCCGCCTCGAATTTCCCCTGCGGTTCCGTGGCTTCTGAGTAGCTGTTGAGGGGCAAGTCACATTTCGGCGCACAAGCGGTGCCGAGTTGCCACGGCCACAAAAACACCTGTTTCGTCGCGTTTTTTTTGCAGAAGGGTTGGGTGGGTCCAGAGCTGACACACCGGCCCTGGAAGCACCACGCACACTCCGCTTTCTCGAAGGTGTAGCACCTCAGATCCGGCGACTCGATGAACCACACTCCTTCCTCACAGGTCTTTGTGACACAATTTTCCGCAGGCGGATCGGCGAGCATTACACCCTTCGTGAGCAGAACAACGCTGATCGCCAGCGCGAAGAACGCGCACGACCGACGGTAACACCAGTTCATGACACTTCTCCTTTCAGGAGGTCATTGAACCACCACTCGCTGGAGCCCGGGTTGCTCGATACAGCAGCAAGGCGAGCAGAACGAGGACAACGCTCCCCGCGACACACACCCACCAGTTGCGAGCGAACCAACTTGGTCTTCCGCCCGGAGCAAGTTCGCCCGTCTCTGTCCGAAGCAAGTCTTCGTACGTCGCGGAACTCTCCGAGGGAAGAATGATTCGCTTGTTGCCATCATCCTTGAGGATGTAGTTCACGCGCTTGTCGCCCGACCTATCTTCGACTTCAGTTCCGGCTGGAAAAGCGACTTGAAAATCATCGTCGGTGACGTTCAGACCGACCTCGACATCTGTCATCGTCGCTGTGGTGGTGTATGCCAGTTTCTTGTCGCGAAACGATGAGCAAACCCAAGTTCCTGGGAGCCAGACGCCCGAGTGATGCCGTTGCGGAGTCGCGATCATCCGCAGGACAACCTCCCCATTCTTTGGGTGATATCCCTCGTAGCGGACCGCCGAGTATTCCTGTTGCGGGGCAACCCAGATCTTGATCTCGCCCCGAGTTTCCGTGCGCGGTTGGGTTAACTCGACGACGTTCTTGCCATCCACAACAGTTCGCCGAGCCACGGTGAAGGCGTCCAGACCCTCACCGCTCATCACCTGGGAACTCGTTCCCCGGACAGCGATGCAAGGTGCCCAGGTCGGGAGTTCGTTGCAGTAGGAGTTCCATTTGGATTTCGCAATGATTCCGTCCGGCCACTTCTGGGTGCCGTGGTACCGTAGCGCCTTGGACTTGCCGTCAGCGAAGCCACTATCGAGGCGATTGGGAATAAACGCGAAGTCCCCCTCGCTCCACACCATGTCTTCTTGTGAGTAGCGAGCCTTCATCCCATCGAGCAGTAAGGTGGCCTTGCCATCGTGTGTCACATCCGCGGGTGGCCGTGCCTTGCCATCCTTTGTCATGTGCATCGGCAACATCAGATTGCGGCCACCTTTGGGAGTGAAGGTCTTGAGCGTCCATGACATCCGGATTGTTTTGGTTGCTGCCTCACGGTTCTCCCACGCGGTTCGGACTTCGGCGAGCAGTTTGTCCGAGTCTTGGGCAGAAACAGGTTGCTCGGCAGACGTGGCCAGCCACACAGCCAACACCACACAACCTGTCACGACCGCCAGGCGCGATCTTACGCACGCACGCATAGGAATTCCTTCTCCGCTTAGGGTGTAACGCCGTACCACTGCATATCGATACGCAACTCAAACGGGCGACCATCAGCGTCGTTCCCGCGAATGACAACCGGGGCGGTGTGATTGCCGATTGCTGTGATTTTTCGCTCGAACTTGAAGGTGTAACTGGCTTGCGGTGTTGGCGGAGTGGTCACCGCAAGCACCGATAACTCACCCGTGTCGCAAGTTGGTCGTGCGAACGGTCGGTTGCTCAGACTGGAGACGGTAAGCGTGCCACAGAGAGTTTCACCAACCTGCCCCGCGCCCAGCGGAACGAGCGAAGTATCTGGCTGGATGTCTTGGAGCACATCGAACGCGACTGGAAGGTTGACCGAGGGTACTTTCTCGCCGCTTGCTGTCGTCGGAGTGAGCCGCACGGTCGCGGTGTGTCGGCCCACGCTTGCCGCAACGACCGGGCGAACGTGCAACTCCCACTTCCCCGACTCGGTCGGCTTCAACTCGGCTTGAACGGAGTGGCCGTCTACGGTCGCGCTCAAGTCTCGCAGCTCTCTGAGCGCACGAATTGGTACAACTCGCGGTTTCGGATTGGCCGTGACAGGGAATCGCCCGAAGTCAATCGTCTTCGCATTCACCACGATTGCACTCTTCACGCGACCGCGCAGTTCAACCGGCACCAGCGGCGTTCCGGGTGACGAATCCTTCCGCAGATAGACTTGAATCTTCACGTCTCGAATCGCTTGCGGTTCGGCGCTGGCGCACGGGTTACGCAGGTCGATCTTGAACCTAACCTCACCCGTTCCACTCACCGGGATCAGCGTCGTTGAAGATGCCGCGCCACAACTGCCACACGAGTTGTTGAACGCAAAGACGTGAATGGTGGTCTCAGTGCGGTTGTGAACAGGCGCTTTCCACTCGAATTGCTCTGCTTCCCATACTTCGCCGAAGTCGAGGTATTGCGGGTCGATCACCAGCTCAGGCTGCGCAACGGGGGGGGGGGGCGCAGATTGTGCGCCAAACCAAGAAGACCAGCGAGCAGCAAGAGTGCCAGCACCGGCGGCAACGCCCGCGCCCACGACGAACAGAACGATGAGTTGAGTCTTGCGCACAATGTCCGCCCCTGGAATGGCGGAAATTATTAAAGCGATGAAATGCTAGCCGCAGCGCT
>JAKEEV010000434.1 GCA_022616395.1 Planctomycetia bacterium
ACGCGGTGGTCACGTTCCGGCCGCTGCTCCCGGCATCGGTGAAGGCGATCACTCGGCGCGAAGTAGATGCAATCGCGCGCCGAGAAGGACTTGTTCGCGGTGGCGTTAAGGTGAAGTGGGGCGAGTCGCTGGTGGAGCATCTCGCGGCAGTCGGATTCGATCCGCGATACGGAGCACGACCGCTTCAGCGCGCCATCGAGCGCGAAGTGGTCGCCCCGCTTGCTCGGTGGCTGCTCGCGAACCCCGTCGGCGAAGGAAAGACAGTCGAAGCGGATTGGGCGAATGGTGGGTGCGTGTTTTGGTGTTCGTAGTTCTACTGTAACTTTTTTGGCCTCTTGGGATGGTCTGGGAGTTAGTTTGAGGGAGAGGAGAACGCCCAGGAGCAGAGCCATGCCGAGCCTCTTGAAGCACCACCGGGCCCCAACTCTGCTCCAAGACGCAACCCTCACCGCGGCCGAGGGCGCGGGTTGGCCCCGCGACGAAACACAGCAGCGACGGGACACAGATTGCCAGAACAAAACGAAAAAGGTTACAGTAGAACTACGGAAACACAATGCATCCCAAGATCGGTCAAGTTTACACGCGCAGTCGAAACGGCAAGGCGGAAGTGGTTCGCGTCGTCGCGATTGCCGACGAGTGGGTCGAGTTCCGCTATCTGCATGGGCCAGAGCGCGCGATGCGTCTTGGCATTGGGCGATGCAAAGCGAAGAACTTCGCTTCGGCCGGCTGGAAACCAACGGAAGAGCGCGAAGACTATTCGCACCTCGACGGTGCAACTCGGTTCGACACGTTCCAGGTTCTTGATACGCATGGCAAACCGATTCTGCGCTGTAGCGCCAAGCGAGCCGCGTTCTACTTGCGGAAGAAGCTCGCCCGCGAAGTTTCGTCCGGCGTGTTGCAGTTCAACGATCCGCAGATTGAAGAACGAATTCGCACGATGTCCGTTGAAGGGTTCACGGAGTTCTTTCTGGAAGTGAAGAATGACCGCTGCGTGAGTTGCGGAGCAACCAGCGACCTGACCCGGCACCACGTTCTGCCGAAGCGACACAAGAAGAACGTTCCTCAACCGTGGCGGTCGTGTTTGTCGAATGTGCTCTTTGTGTGTGGAGCGTGCCACCGGAAGTACGAAGAGACCCCGGAGCCGGAAGTCGTCCCAACCGCCGACTGGCAAGCGTATGTGCGGGCGTGGCGAGATCACTTCTTCAACGTGCTACAGCCGAAGTGTGTGCCGGCCGGTTGGGACATCATCTCGGTGAAGAATCTCGAAGCGCTTTCGAGCGCGGAATGCGGAGCGCGGAACGCGGAGTGAAAACCAAAAAACCGAAAGGCACCATATCCAGAGTTTCTGTCTTCGTTCCGCGTTCCGCGTTCCGCGTTCCGCGCTCCGCATTCCGCGCTCGAAAGTCACACCGGAATTGCATCCGCCGTATCACGAACTTCCAGAACCGTATCCAGGCGCGTCACCTGGAACACCTGACGAACGATTGGGTTGGCGTTGTAAAGCGTCAGTCGCCCGCCTGTTGCTCGCAGTCGCCCGTTGAGGGCAATGAGCTTGGCTAAAGCCACGCTGGTGATGAGCGTCACTTCCCCAAGATCCAAAAGCAGGTGCGGTTTCTCCCGATTCTGGGTTGCCGCGGTCACTTCCCGCGAGAACTCCTCGGCGGTCGTCTCGGAGAGAGTGGTACCGGGAGCGAAACGGATCGTAATCCGGCCCGCCTCCTCGGAAACGCGGAGGAGAGAAGCGGGTTGGCTCGAAGACATCAACAAGTCCTCGACTATATCCAGGAAGCGCGGGGGTGGGTTGCCCAACACGGCGGGCAGAGAGTGATTCTAGAGCGCGCTTGCAAAAGTACAACGCCCCCAACTTCATTCAGAAGGCTTTCATTCTCTGGCCGGAGACAACGCACAAACTTGTATGGTGTCACTGTAGGACAGGCATCTTGCCTGTCTGTTGGAGTGAGACAGGCAAGATGCCTGTCCTACGACTTACACGTGGAGATACGCGATGAACCCGCTCGACGGACTGCGCGCCGCAATGGCCGCGGTGGACGACTCCTACAAACAGCGAGGCATCTTCCAGGGCCGGTTTGGGTTTGGAGAAAAGCCCGCGCTCGTTGTCATTGACATGGCTTACGGCTGGACCGATCCGGCCTACGCGGGCGGCTCCGCGCGACTGGATCGCGCGGTGGAAGCGATCCGGCAACTTCTTCCTGTCGCCCGCGCCAAGCGCGTCCCGATCTTCTACACCACCTCGCCCTTCGAGCAGGCTCAGTTCAAGTCGGCCGCGGACGATTCGGCTGGTTTTCGCAAGTGGGACCGGCGCGCCTGCGAGATCGACGAACGCCTCCGACCCGAACCGGGCGAGTTAATCATCTACAAGGAACACGCCAGCGCCTTCGCGGGCACGCCGATTGTCGGTCATCTGATCGCGCATCGTGTCGATACGCTGCTCATCACCGGTTGCTCAACGAGCGCCTGCGTTCGAGCCACCGCGACCGACGCCAAGAGCAATTACTTGAAGCCCATCATTGTGCGCGAAGCCGTTCAAGATCGCTCCGAAATCGCGCACGAGTGGACTCTCTTCGACATTCAGGCCCGCTTCGCGGACGTGGTGAGTGTGGATGAGACGCTCGCGTATCTGCGCGGGTGACGTGATCCACTTCACGCGATCTCTTCCAGCACAAGCGGCTCTTCCGCGGGCGCTGCATCGCCCACCGTGAACGCGCTTGCGAGCATCGGCATCACTTCAACCAACTTTGCGCCGTCTCGATAGTGAACTTCAAACACCGATTGCTCTGGTGAAACGCGCTCGCCTGGTTTGGCACGAACAATGATCCCGACAGCAGGGTCGATCTTGTCTTCAGCACGAGTGCGGCCGCCACCGAGCACACAGGATGCAATTCCCACTTTCTCCGCATCTATCGAAGTGATGTAACCCGTGCGGTCGGTCATCACATGCACAACGGTCTTCGTTCGAGGTAAACGCGAGTAGTCATCAATCACGCGCGGATCGCCGCCCTGTTGTGCGATGGTCTCGCGGAACACTTCCAGCCCCCGACCGCTGGCGAGGCGCGAGCGAACCGACTCCTCTGCTTCCGCATCAGTGTCCGCGATGTCCGCGAGCTTCACCATGCGTGCTGCGAGCTTCACCGAGAGTTCCGTCAGATCGCGCGGGCCATTTCCCTTGAGCGTTTCAATCGCCTCGATCACTTCGAGCGAATTCCCAACATACCTGCCAAGCGGAGCGTCCATCGCGGTGATAAACGCGCTCATCTTCAGTCCGTTGGCTGTGCCGACCTTCACCAGCGAATCCGCAAGCGCCCGCGACTGCTCGCGCGTCTTCATGAACGCCCCTCGGCCGCACTTCACATCCATCACCAGACCCACAATGCCTTCCGAGAGCTTCTTGCTGAGAATTGATGCGGTGATAAGTGGAATGCTCTCCACGGTCGCTGTCACATCGCGAAGCGCGTAAAGCGTCTTGTCCGCGGGGGCGATGTCCGCAGTCTGACCGATCATTGCTAAACCAGAATCCATGAGAGCATCGCGGAGTTGGTCTTCGGTCAGGTTGACGTTGAAGCCGGGAATGGATTCGAGCTTGTCGAGAGTTCCACCAGAGTGGCCCAGCCCGCGGCCGGACATCATCGGCACGTGAACGCCACACGCGGCCGCCAGCGGGCCGAGAACAAGCGAAGTTTTGTCGCCAACTCCTCCGGTGCTGTGCTTGTCGACCCGACACGGGGGCATGTCGGACAGATCGAGCCGCTTGCCGGAATCGGCCATCGCCTGTGTGAGATATGCGGTCTCCGCGGGAGTCATTCCGTTCAAGTAAATCGCCATCAGAAGCGCGGAGAGGTGATACTTCTCCCAGCTGCTCCCTTCGAGTTTTGCCGCTGCAGAAACGAATGCCTCAAGCTGCGAGCGAGACAGTTCCCCGCGATCGCGCTTGGTCTGAATCACATCGGCCGGTCGCATGGCTGTGCCTCGCGCGAGTCGAACCGCTGGCGTGAGCTGGCTGGGTGGTGAGGCGAGTTGCCCCACGGTAGCCGATTCCGTTTGCGCGGACAATGAAAACGAACACACGAAAATCGCTTCTCAACGGACTTTGAATGGCTCGAAAACCGCACATACACTTACTCCTTAGCCTCGCGTGCTGTACCGAGAGGACCAATCTCGTGCCCGATCGTGCCGCGCTCTTGATTGCCGTAGAAACGTTCTTCGAGGCCGGTTCGCCGGTGCCGTATGCCACGGCCGACGCGGCCGAGCTTCTGCGCGCGCTGCCAGCAGTGGGCTACTCGCAAGAACGATGCGCGCTGCTCGCGGGTCACCGCACGACGAAAGCCGTGATCGAAGCCACTCTGAAGCGTTTGCCGAAGTCGCTTGGCGATGCGGAATCACTCTTGGTGCTGGTTGTGTCTCGTGCATTCACGCTGAAGAATCGCGGATACATCGCCTGTGCGGATACCATCACAACCGATCCGACCGAGACCGCGCTTCCCATTGCGGACCTCATCGCGGCTCTTCACAAGACCAAGTGCGAGGAAGTCACTCTTCTACTCGATCTCGACCCACTCACGATTGCGGGCAACCTGTCCGTTCAGCCGAGCTTTGACGCGAAGGAACTCGGAAGCCTTCTGGATGATTCGCCGAAGTGTTCAGCGCTCGTGTCGTGTTCAGAAGGCGAACGGTCGTTCGAGTCGGGGCAACTGAGGCACGGAATCTGGCGTCATCACCTTCTGGAAGCATTCACGGGCAAGACTCGTTCTGGCGTGAACAAGAAGGGCACGCTTTCGGCCGCGGCTCTGCACGAGTTCCTCGCGGATGCGGTTCCGCGCACCCTTCGCCGCAATTACGAAACGACCGAGGAACAGAATCCGCAACTGTTCGGTGAAGCGAACGCAGGCGCGGTGGTCGCGGAACTGGGCAAACTGCTCGGTTCAGGTGGCGAACTCCTCGATCCGACGCGCATGAAGCGCGTGGTGTTCCGAGCCGAGATGAGCGGTCGAATCAAGGACTTGAGCGGATTTCGCAAGACACACACGCTCCCCGAACGAGCCAACGACTGGGCACGCAAGTACGTCAACCGCATCGCGACGGCCGACATCAAGGCCGATCTCGATAACACCTTCGAGATGGTCCGCGAGCAGTTCGGTTACAAGCGCAAAGACCTGGACGTTTCCGCCGAGCGCGACGGCATGGGCTTCATCCGCACGCCGGACTTCGAGTACACGGTTAGCTTGAGCGTGAATCCCGATGAGCCGAGTGACGTCATCTGGCGTCGCGAAGTCGGCAGACTCTCCGGGCCGGAGTTTGTGCGCTCGGAGAACTTTCAACATGTGTTTGGAACGATGTTCGACCGGCTCGTATTCGAGTTCGCGGTGCCGGTGGACGTGGCCGAGTTGGTGGACCGAATCGAGGACTCGCCGCCAGAAGGCGTGAAGGTGAGTGTGGCGAGCGATTCGGGCGCTGCAGTGATCGCGCTGGCGGGCTTCGCGGGGAAAATCAGTGTGTCGCGAGACGCTCTGACCATCGAAGGCCGCGCGGGCAACCCGGGGAGCTTGCTCGAACAGTTTCTGGTGTTCCTGCGGAAGTTCTCTGGAATTGGAGAACCGAAGGCGCTTGGGCCAGCGAGTGGTTCGTAGCAGTTCGTAGTGACCCGCTTCAGCGGGTCCATACTTCGACCCGCTAAAGCGGGTCACTACGAACAAAACATCACTCCCCAAATCCGTTCGGGTGCGATTTGTGCCACCGCCAGGCGGTTTCGAGGATCGCGCGAAGATCGGCATACTTTGGCTTCCAGCCCAACTCTCGGTGAATCTTCTCGGCATTGGCGACAAGCGAAGGCGGATCGCCTGCTCGTCGCGGGCCTTCCTTCACGGGCACCTTCAGGCCGCTCACTTCTTCCGCTCCTCGAATCACTTCGCGCACGCTATACCCGCGGCCGATGCCCACGTTGTAAGCGAGTTTCGTGCCCGGAGCGATCTTGTCGAGAGCCAGAATGTGAGCTAGGGCCAGATCATCAACGTGAATGTAATCGCGAATACACGTCCCATCCGGCGTCGGGTAGTCCGTGCCGAAGATTTCAACATGCGCACGCTTTCCCATCGCGGCCTGGAACACAATCGGAATCAAATGCGTCTCCGGGTTGTGATCCTCGCCGATTGAGCCATCCTCCGCGGCGCCCGCGGCGTTGAAATATCTCAGCGCGCAGTAGCCAAACGGATAGGCACTGGCGTAGTCGCTGAGTGCGCGCTCCAAAGCAAGCTTGGTGTTGCCGTAAGGGTTCACCGGCAGTTGCTTCTCGTCTTCAGTAATCGGAACCTTCTGTGGTTCGCCGTAAGTAGCGCAGGTACTGGAGAAGACGAACTTCTGCACGCCGACTCGCCGACAGCGGTCGAGCAACTGAAGCGAATAGAGAAGATTGTTGGTGTAATACTTCGCGGGGTTGGTGACTGATTCGCCAACATACGCGAACGCCGCGAAGTGAATCACCGCCTCGATGCGATTGACCACAAGCAGATTATCGACGTGATCGATGTCGCGCAGGTCGCCCACAACCAATCGCTCGGCCGGAACCGCCTGTCGGTGCCCGTACACGAGGCTGTCGAACACGGTGACTTCGTGCCCGCGTGCAATCAGTTGGCAAACAGTGTGAGAGCCGATGTACCCGGCCCCGCCGGTGACCAGAATTCTCATATCAGGAGTCAGGAATCAGGAGACAGAAAGCAGGAGTCAGGGCCGAACCGGAACCGCGCCAGTTCTCCGAACACATTTCCCTGATCCGCTGCTACTGGTCTTGCTGTTTTACCTGACTCCTGTCTCCTGACCACTGACTCCTGCTTTCTGTCTCCTGACTCCTGACCACTGACTCCTGTTAGCTCGTGATCCCCTTCGTGATGGTCATGAAGATGTCTTCGACGGTAATGTCTTCTTCCTCGAAGCGTTCGAGTTTGAATCGATCGGCGATGAGTCGTTCCGGGATGAAACTGCCATCACTTCGACCATCCCGCAGCGCAACTCGAATCACGGGGCGTTTCGGGTCGATGGTTGCCCGGCTGATCTCTGGCAATGCCGAAAGCCGTTTGGCGGCTTCTTCGTTCCGCTCGCCCACCGAAACTAAAAACACGTATCCTCCACGAGCCTTCCGCACTTCATTTTTCCCCTCCTCCACGTTGCCGTTGAACAGGAGCTTTCCGCGTTCGATGATGCCGAGCTTGTTGCAGATTTCGGCCAACTCCGGGAGGATGTGAGACGACAGCATGATCGTCTTGCTTGCCTGACGCAGTCGCTTGATGAGTTCGCGCATCTCAATACGCGCTCGCGGGTCGAGTCCGCTGGCCGGTTCGTCGAGCAGAAGCACTTGCGGGTCGTGGAGCAGCACGCGAGCCAGCCCCAGCCGCTGAGTCATTCCGCGACTGAGGCTCGTGACCAGCGCATCGCGCTTGTAGCCGAGGTCAACGTAATCGAGAACCTGCTCCACCTTCTTTCGGCGCTCTTCGCCT
>JAKEEV010000047.1 GCA_022616395.1 Planctomycetia bacterium
ACGAACTTCTTCATCGGCATTCAGGCGGTGGTCTCGGCCGACCGTCGGTTCGTTCGATTGAATCTGCCCGTGACGCTGGCCGCACAGTCTGGTGCGGCGGTGCCTCTGTTCCCGATCACCACGTTCATCACACCGGTGTTCGAGGGCGGTAGCCAGGGTCAGCCGATTCCGTTCACGCAGTTCCTGCAACAGCCATCGTTCACCACCCTGACGATTGAAACCACGGTGGTCTGTCCTGATGGCGGCACGGTGCTTCTGGGTGGTCTGAAGACGGTGCGCGAGAGCCGCAACGAGTTCGGCCCTCCGTTCCTCAGCAAGATCCCGTACCTCAACCGGCTCTTCAAGAACGTCGGCGTTGGTCGAGATACCCGGCACATCATGATCATGGTGACGCCGAGAATCATCATCACCGCGGAGGAAGAAATCTTCCAGACCGAGGGCCGACAGCCCGGCATCCAGCCGTAAGGGTGAGGAGACGGTGATCGGTGATCAGTAATCAGTAATCAGTAATCAGTAATCAGTAATCAGTCAGCGCGGTCTTCTTCCCCGTGACTGATGACTGATGACTGATTACTGATTACTGATTACTGGTTCTCCCGCTTTCCTCTTGCCAACATCCACTCGGATCGGTTGTTATATCCATTGCTTGTGAGCGTCCCGGAAAGGGGTGTTTCCATGCGGTGGGCGTCTTCTCTCCCCCGCTGGCTGGCCACAATGGCAGCCGGCCTGTTCTCTATTTCACTTGTTGCCGGGTTCGTCTCTGCCCCTCCGAACAGTCGCGACTCTGAGTCTCAATCGCTCATCACGGCGAAGATCGCCAAGCCGCGCGATGTCGTGCCGCTGTTCGCCAAGACCGAACGCGCCGCGAATGTGCCCGCGCTCATATTGATGCCAGACGAACGCGGAGTGCGCGGATGGGTTGCTGGTGGGGTGAATTATTCCGGCGTGAAGGTCACCATCAGCGCCGGTCGCACCTTTCAAACCACCGTTGGCGAGGATAACACCTTCGAGCTGGCTCACACATCACCCAAGCCGCTTCCAGTCACGGTGAACGTGGCTGCGCCAAAGGGAGGCAAGGCGCTCACCGCACAGACAACGCTCCCCGCGAAGCTCACCGGCGTTCGCAACACCGCGTTTGTCATCACGGACCGCTCCGCGTATCGCCCCGGCCACACGCTGAAGTTCGTTGCGTACTTGCACGAGACGACAGACGGTGTGGAGTTCAAGCCGCTGGCCAATCGCGACTTCACCGTTGACCTGACAAGCGAAACGCGAAAGACCCGCGCTGTTCGTCTCAAACTTCGCACCGATGACCACGGCCGACTCACCGGGCAATACACGTTCACCGACGCGGACGCTCTCGACCACTACCGGTTGCATGTCGTCGGCACGGAAGAATCGACAGCCGCTCGCGTGTTGCTCGGCGAGTATCGCAAGACGAAGGTGGGGTTGAAGCTCAAGGGCGAAGTCAAAGACGGCAAGCTCATCGTCACTTTCGATGCACGCGATTACCTCGACCGGCAGGTGAAGGGCACTTCCGCGACCTGGAACGCCACCGTTACCAAAGCCGCGGATCTCACCAAGCTCACGCTCGATCCGACCAAGTTCCTGATGACCGAAAGCGGCCCGCCGAACATCGATGACTTCGACGTGCTTCCCGATGACGAGCGATTGCTCACGCTGGCTAACGGCGTCTCGGCGATGTCGTTCGCGGGCTTCGGTGCCCGCACGATAGCCACACGCGAGGGCAAAGCAGAATTTACAGGCGAGAAGCCCGGCACGGTGACCATCGACCTGTGGCCGGAATGGCTCAAGGGTCAGCACGCGGTCACGGTTAGCGGCGTGTTCCTTGACGAGACTGGCCGCGAGAACTTCGCGGTCGGCACATTCCCGCTTGCACCTTCGGATACGCGATCCGTCACGATTAGCGCTTCCAAGGAACTCTACGCGACCGGCGAGAAGGCGTCGGTGAACGTGACTCCGATTGGGTTGGGCGACAAGGATACTCACGGTAGCACGGTGATTGTGGTGAAGCTCGATGCAACTCCGTCGTCGCCGTGGGTGACGCCCGTGATGGCCGACCCGGACGGCGAGTTGATTCCCGATAACACCCGCATTCCTCCTCTAAAGGAGACGAAGCCCGCCGCGAAGCAACCCACCACGGGCTGGAAGACCGTTCCGGTGTTCGATCCGGTGAAGCGGAAGGTGCTGACCGCGGTGCCGGTGGTCGATGGCAAGGCGAGCGTCGATCTGAAGCAGCCGGGGGCTTACAAACTGCTCGCGGTCACGCGACTGGGAGATGGAACTGTGCTTCAGGCGGAAACCGGTGTCGTGGTGAAGCCGCAGGCGAAGTTGCCGGGCATTGTGCTTCATCCCGACTCACGCGAACTGCCCGCCGGTGGCAGACTCAGCGGCACCGTTCACACGCGATTCGCCGGCGCGAAGATTCTGCTGACGCTGCGAGACTCCAGCGGCGTGAAACTCGTGAAGACACTCACGGCGGGCGCAAACGGCATGGTTCGCTTCGACGAACCGCTCCCAGCGAACATGCGCTACGGCTGTACCGTGTGCGTGCAGTATCCAGAGTCGCCGACCATCGTTCACGCGGATCAACGCGACCTGTTCGTGATCCCCACCGACCGCACGCTGACAGTGACGACAACCACTCCTGACACAGTTGGACCAGGCGCGGAGGTGAAACTCGGCCTCCAGGTGAATCGCGAGGAGGAAGTTGACCTCATCGTGTCGGTGTTCGATGAATCGCTGCTGGGGGTATCGGGCGATCTGTCGGGCAACATTCGCGATTACTATCTCGCTGATTCACGCGGGCAGGGTCGAGCCGCTCGTGACTTAACCGCGACTCGACTCGGCACCACCAGCATCATGGATTTGATGTTGAAGGCCGAAAAGATGCTCAAGGACAAACCCGCGCTGGCGAAGGAACCGGGACTGGATCAGCGACTCACTCAACTTCGTCAACACTGGGGCCAGGGGAGTCTGTGGGCAACGGACATCGTCACTCTCGTCCGGCTGGCCGGGTTCGAGGTGTATCTGGCTCAACCGATCTACAACGACGGCATCGTCTGGAAGGTGCCCAGGACGGCCCGTCTCGCGGATTTGTTCCGTCGAGATGCGACCGGTTCAAACAGCAAGGTTTATCTCTCGACCACAGTCATCGACAACGTCGTGTTGATCGCGCTGGCGAATCGCGATAGCGGCGTGGACCCGTGGCTCTTGCATCGCGGAAACTTCGCCCAACAACAACAGCCGATGTGCCTGGGCTTCCAGTGCTTTGGCTACTGTAGTTTCGGCGGCATGAGCTGTGCTGGTTCCACATTCAGCGGACCGGGATTCAGCATCTGCGGCGGGTTCTCGTGCACCGGGTTCGGTTCCACCTTTAGCGGCCCTGGGTTCTCCGCTTACGGCCATTTCTCCGCCTCCGGCTTTCCCGGCGGCAGTTTCACGGTGATGGGCTATTCGGGCTTCGGTGGAAGTTACGGTAGTGGATTCAGCGGCATCGGCGGTTTCGGTGGAAGCTACGGCATCGGAGGAATCGGCGGACTCGGCGGTATTGGCGGGTTCCAGATCGCCGGCGGCTTCAGTGGTGGAATTGGTGGAATCGGAGGAGTGCCGAGTGTCGCGGGGTTCAACGGAAGTTTCTCGTATCCCTATGTCGGCGGGCAACACGGGATGTCGTTCGGTTTCAATCGCGACTTCGGCCCGCCCGCGGGAATTAACCTGACTGGCGCTCCGTTACCTGGACTGGGTCTGGCAGACGAATTGGTTCGTCGAGACTTCGCGGATAGCGCCTACTGGACCGCGAAACTTCGCACCGACAAGACCGGCAAGGCAACCGCAACCTTCAAGGTGCCCGATTCGCTCACGAACTGGCGCGTGCAAGTGACTGCCGTCTCTGCGAAGCTCCATGTCGGCACCACGAGAACGCGATTCAAGACTTCGCGACCGGTGATGATCTGGCCGATGCTTCCGCGCGCCTTCGCGGAGGGCGATGTCGTCTCCGTGTTCGGCACCGTTCACAACCTCACGGACCAAGAGCAGAACGTCCGAGTTCACCTGAAGACCGAGAACGGCGAGGTACTTTCGGATGCCGAGAAGACGGTGAAGGTGCCCGCGAACGGCAACGTGCCGGTTTACTGGACCTTCAAGGCGGGCAAGGTGGGCATGACCGACCTGATTATGTCCGCGAAGTGTGATGCTGGGAGCGATGCGTCTCACAAGAAGCTTCCGGTGGTGTCCGCGGGCGTGCCGGAGCGCGTCACCGCGAGCGGAATTGTCGGTAAGAGCGATTTGAAGCTCGTCATGCCCGATGGTTTCGAGCCGAAGTCGGCTCAAGTAAGTGTGACCGTTGCTCCGACGTTGGCGGCGGACCTGGCGGACACGCTGCCGTATCTGGTCGAGTATCCATATGGGTGCGTCGAGCAGACCATGAGCCGCTTCTTGCCGGCAATTCGAGTGGCTCACATCCTTCGGCAATCGGGAATCAGCACCGTCAAGCAACTCGACGAGAAATTGCCGAAGGTGGTGGCGGCCGGTCAGAAGCGGTTGATTGAACTTCAACAGCCGGATGGCGGTTGGGGTTGGCAGGGCACTGGAACGACTCACGAGATGATGACTCCTTATGCTCTCTTCGGGCTAATCGCGGCCGAGGAAGCGGGTTATCCAACTCCGAACCAGAACACGATCCCACGCGGACTGGCTCGACTGGCCGAGTATCTCAAGACGATGGGAGCGACGTGGGACACAACACTTCAGGCACTTGCGGCCACGAAGGATCACAAGCAGATCAACGATGCGCTGTATTGTCTGTGGGTGTACACGATGAAGGAGAAGCCGGACATGGCGGTCTGGTGGACCCGCATTGAGAAGACAATCGGCCGCGAGATCATGTCCGACTACGGGCACGCGCTGGCTCTGGAACTGGCGGTGAAGTTCGACAAGAAAGAACTGGCCGGCAAGCTCGCGGCGGAGTTACGCAAGCGAGCGCAGAAGTCCGGCGACCGCGTGTTCTGGACGAAAGCGGGCTTCTCCAACTGGCGCGACAACACCACGGAAGTGACCGCCGCGGTGATGAAGGCGCTTGTGGCTCACGACGCGAGCGATCCGCTCATTCCGGGCATCCTCGCGTACTTCCACAGCACCAAGCGCGGAGACCGGTGGGACTCCACGAAGGATACCGCGGTTGTGCTTTACGCGCTGTGCGATTACCTCGCGGCAGTGCGGGCAGGTCCGGCCGCGGCGGGAATGGTGAAGATCGCGCTCAATGGTGCTGAAGTCGGCAAGGTCCGGCTCGATTCAGCAGCTTCCAAGATCACGAAGTTCGCCGGGAAGGAACTGAAGGCCAGCGAGAACACGTTCAAGGTCACCGGCGCGGAAGCAACCGGCGGGGCGCTTGTTCGAGTCACGGTCTCGTTTGTGCGCACAGCCAGAGCGACGACACCGGCACGCGACCACGGAGTGAAGGTGATTCGCACCATCAGCGTTCGCAACGCGGATGGCAAGTGGACCGAACTCAAGAGCGGCTCAAGCGTGCCGGTCGGTAGTTACATCAAGGTGCGTGTGACCGCGGCACCCACGATCGGCCAGTTGCAATACTTCCTGCTCGAAAGTCCGAAACCAGCCGGGTGCGAAACGATCGCGGTCACCGATAAGCGATTCCCAGAACCGAACGAGCAAAACCGCTACGTTCTGCGCGAGGATCGCGAGTCGATGACCTGCTTCCACTACCAGTCCGCCGCTGGCGCGGTGGGGACAGAGTTCGTGGTGCTGGCGGAGTTCGCCGGTGAGTTCACGATTCCACCAACTCGCGGCGAACTGATGTACCAGCCGACCAGCGGCGGGCACAGCGATTCGTTCGTGCTGAAGGTAACGAAGAAGTGAGATGATTTTGTTGGAGTCCCGCCTTGAGGCGGCTCTTACCTGAAGACCACCTCAAGGCGGGACTCCAACAAAGCTTCATTTCAAAATCGCACCTGTGCGAGAGAAGCAGAAGAGTTTCGACAGGATAACAGGATCAACCAGATGATTTCAGAACCCTGATTTCATCCTGCTTGATCCTGTTATCCTGTCCAATTTCTTCCTCTACTTATTACGCTGTCCGTTCACCCACTTCCTTCACGAACTTGCGCACGGCGTCAGTGAACGCCGCGGGGTTCTCCACGTTCGACAAGTGCCCGGCATCCGGAATGTGAATCAACTTGCTTCCGGGAATCTGCACCGACATGTTCGCGGCCGCCAGAGGAGGCGTGACCGCGTCGAACTCGCTGACAATCACAAGCGTCGGAACTTTAATCTCGGCAAGCGCGGGGTTCGCGTCTGGTCGGTCTCGAAGAGCCGCGAGAGCCGCTGTCACGCCCTCAACGCTCTGGCGCTCTGCGATGCTCTTCACCTGTGCCACCACTTCCGGCTTTGTGCTTCGCGTCAGGTCGCTTAACACCTTCGGCAACATTGTCTCGAACAGAGCCGCAACGCCCTTCTCCCTGGTGAGCGCGATGGCCTTGTCGCGATTGCCGCGCGCGGTTGCATCATCCGGATCAGCTCGCGTATCGGCCAGAATCAGCCCCGCGAGCTTCTGCGCCTGCCGACGAGCCAGAGCCATCGCGATGTAACCGCCCATCGACAGCCCGGCGACCACTGCCTTCGCAATACCGAGCGTCGTGATGAACTCGGCCACGATGTCCGCGGCGGAATCAATCGTAAACGGAGCCGGAGACGATTCGCCGAAGCCGGGCAAATCCGGAGCGATGACGCGCGCTGAGTCACTCAACCCGGCGAGTTGCGGTTGCCACATTCCGCGGTCCTGGGGGAACGCGTGGACGAGTACAAGCGGCAATCCACGGCCGCTTTCATCGTAAGCGATGGTCAGCCCGCGAGCGGGAAGGGAGCAACTCGGCATGGTGAAGACTCCGAGAATCGCGCGGAAGTGCTATTGGTCGTGTTATGCGAGAAATGAGTTGGGGCAAGGCTCGACTCAACGTAGGACAGCCTTCCAGGCTGTCTGTCCAGCGAAGACAGACAGCCTGGAAGGCTGTCCTACATCAAGAGACAGGCTTCCAGCCTGTCCTACGTCAATCGCTAGGGCTTCTTCGGCTCCTTCGGGTCCTTGCTGCCGGATGAAGGACTGGTCGGCTTGGCCTCGTCGATGTGCTTGATGGCCAGTTCGATTAACTTCACGAACTCCTCATCGGCCGCTTTCTCCCCGGCCTGCTCGGGTTTGATCTTCTTCGCGGCGGCGGCCTTGATCTCGGCCGCCATCTTCTTCAGTTCCGGAATGGCTGGTTTGGCCGCGGCTCCCATCGCCATGAGCACGTTGATGGTCGTTGCGGTGACCGGTCTGGGCATCTCCTTGTCGTTGAGGACGCGGATCACCTCGTCGAGCTTCTTCGCTGCGCCCTCACCCATCAGCCCAAGGGCTTGGAGCGCCTGGAGCTTCACCCCGATGTCGGCTCCGCTCAGATGCTTGGCGAAGGCATTGAGATTCTCCTCGTTGACTTCGCTCAGGTCGAATCGCATGAGGACAAGCCGACACCAGATTTCGACCTGGTTGTCCTTCTCCTTCGGGGGTGTCGGCGGCTTGGTCTTGGGATCGCCGATCCGGATGCGCATGGACCTCGTGATGACCGCGGCATCCTTGGTGTTAATCGGGGGGTTTTGCTTGTCGCCAGGCTTGAGCACGCCAGCCCACGGCGGGCCGAGGAGCATCAACGACTGGAGCGCTTCCATGCGCACGGCCGCGCTTGCATCACTCGCGAGAGTGTCGGCCAGCGCGGTGAGCGCTTTCATGTTCGGGCCAGATTTTTCGTTAAAGCCGATGCGGCCCAAGGTCTGCGCGATAGCTCGTCTTGTTTCGTAGGACGGGTCTCTCATGGCCACTCCGGTGAGCGCGGTAATCGCCCCTTCGCCCTTCGGACCGTATAACCCGAGTGCCTGGACCGCGTGGAGCCGTTCCAGGCCAGTGCCTCTATTAACCGCGCTAATTAACAGTCGACGGGATTCGATCCAATCCGCCTCAGCATCGAAGCCGAGGACGCCCGCGACGTTAAACGCCGCGATGCGAACCCCCGGGTCTGACTCGACCTTGGTGTTCATGCGGCTGATGATGGCTTTACTGGCGGGGGCTTTCTGCGCTGCCGGGCCAAATCCCGGCAGCGTCCGTAACCCGAACTCGCGAACGGTCGGATCCGGGTCCGAGCACTCCTTGATGATCGCCTTAATGTCCTTGCCGCCGATCTCTGTCGGCCACTTGATTTCGGGTGGGTCTTTTTTGTCCGGATCCTTTTTGTCTGGTTCCTTCTTGTCCGGGTTCTTCTTGTCCGGTTGCTTCTTGGGCTGGGTGCCGGTCGGCGGTTGAGCGTCAAGTGTGGAGGCGATCAGACCCGCAAGCAGAAAAACAAATGCGCTGCGGATCAACAAAGAGGAGGAAGTCGGCGACTTCATGGTGGTACCTCGGTAACTCTTCCCCGATACAATCTAACGTTCAGCATACCCGCGACGTTGGCGCTGCTGCAATGGAGAGTAGGCGCCGGGTGTGGTAATGGATTCTGGCGTTGGGCGTGATTCACCCAGCCGGCTAACGCCGGCGGTTCGACGGGGCTTTCGAACCGCCGGCGTTAGCCGGCTGGGTTGTCTTCAGTTCTCAAGGAGTCTTGCAGAGCAAGAACGAAGAAAAGTCAGTCGCGATTGCGACTGACGCAACTCGCGGAGCGAGTTGCTACTTTCCTGGCAACAACACTCCGAACGCAATTGTATCCCAGTGCTTGCGCGGAAGTCGGGCGGAACTCATTTCGTTAGCACGAGGTGTTCGCGACCCGGTAACATAGTCGGACGTAGAGTGAAAGTAGTAGGTACACTCCGTACGTGCTGTCGCATCCAAAGCGCACACAAGAAGCAGAACGGCACGCGGGGTGTGCCTACGACTTTGAAAGTCGAGGGGTGCTCATGGCGATCGAGTTCGTCTGTCCGGCGTGTAACGGGACGCTCCGTGTGAGCGATGAATCCGTGGGGCGGGTTGTACGGTGTGGCGGCTGCATGACCATGCTGCGGGTGCCCACCACTGAGCCGGATACGCAGAACGCGCCCGTCAGCCCATTCGAGACGGATTACTCGCCTTCGCCCGGCACGCTGAGCACGAACCTGCCTCTTCCTTCCTCACTGCCGCAAGATCGCCACCCTTCCGCGACAGCCCTCACTCCTCCCCGCCGTGATGGTCGGCCGAATCGCCCGTCCGACACTTCTTCAGACGATCCGCGGCCGGTTCGCCGCCGGCGCCGACGGCCACTCCCACCCCGACCACCCGGACGCGGAATCTTCTTCTGGCTGGTCGTGATCGGCGGGGTGATGTTGTTGGGGGCGGTTGCCTGTTGCGGGATTGTCGCGCTGTTAATTCCCGGCGCGAAGTGGCAGAAGCACGAATCCGCGAAGGGTGGGTTCAAGGTGGAATTGCCGGCTCCTCCGCGACAGGACATCAATCACCTGGCGGGCGTGAAGCAAGACCCAGGCACGACCACCGAGGGAACGATTCTGCCGGGACGTTTGGAGGTGTTCGCGGTCGTCTACCGCGACATTCCGCCCATCATGGGTCGCTGGATCAACGAGGAACAGGTACTTGATGAGATCGTCAAGGAACTGGAGAAAGACAAGGAGGTGCTGATTCTGCACAAGGAGCCAATCACCGTCAACGGCTTCCCCGGCCGCGAGGTTGAGTTCCGCTCCACGGACGGCGGGGTGTATGTGGCCCGCTTCATCATCGCCGATACGCGTATCTACACGCTTCTCGGAGGCGGTCAGTACGCCAAGCAGAACAACCCCAATGTGCGCCGGTTCCTCGATTCCTTCGAGATCACCGACCCGAATCTGGTGGCCGCGGGCAAGAAGAAGGCTGCCGACGCGCAAGCCGCCGCCGACAAGCTCAAGAAGCAACAAGAGCAGGAGGAAGACGAGCGGATTGCCAAAAAACTGGCCGAGGAGAAGGCCGAACGGGAACGCCTCCATCGGCAAAAAGTCCAGCGCGAGAACATGGACTTCATGAACGCCCCTTACGATGGCCCGGCGGTACCGGAAGTCAGTGTCGTGAGCCGAAAGAAAGCGGACGCTTACGGCTTTGCCTTCGAGAAGGAAGTTTGGAACGGAATCCAGAGCGGTCAGACGGGCGTCACGCTCAAGCCGGGTGTTTTGGGGCCTGGCGTGCGCGGAAATGCCGCGTACCTGCTCCCGGATACTCAGCCAGCAAGTTTCACCGGAATGTGGAACAACCACGCAATCCTCACCAACACGATCCGGGAACCGGCCGGCTTCACGCTCGCGGGGTGGGTCCGGGTGAGGTATGCGCCGGTCACGGTCGTATCAGTTGGCCCGCCGGATCGTCAGCCAGTGGCCGAAGTCACGGTGAACCGCACGCACATCGTTGGTCACGTTGCCGGGTTGGACAAGCCGTTCGAGTTGAAGCACCCCTGGACCCGTGACGACAAGTGGCATCATGTTGCGTTGGTTCGCGACAAGACCAGCGGCCCGAAGAATGTGAAACTCTACTTCGATGGCGTTCTCGTCGCTTCCGGGAGTGCCGAGATGGTGCCTCTTCCCGCCAAGTTGACCGGCTCGTTGGGCTGGCTCAAGCACAAGCCCGACCCGAATTGGCCCCTTCCGCTCGATGTCGATGGCAAGCCCACTCCGGCCACAACGGAGCAGATTGTCGGAGCCATCGACGAGTGCGCGTTCTTTGGTCGAGCGCTGACAGATGCTGAAGTGCGTGTTCTGTGCGGAAAGGATCTTCCCCCGGACATCTCGGACCGCCCCAGTCCTCCCCCACCAATCGACATCAAACTCACTGCGGGCAAGAAACTCGATTCGGTCGCGTTCATCGCCTTCGATGTGCCCCGCGGAGTGGTCTGGGTGGTCGATCGCGTTGAGAAGGGTAAGTCGAACCTTCGCAAGCTGTCGTATCCCGACTTCGAGGAGAAAGCGTCTTATGAACTCTCAGGTTCCGTGACAGCCGGAGCGTTCGACCTTCCGAGAAACCGGCTGTTTTTGGCGGTCGTGTTGCCTGGAGGAGAGCCGAAGCCGGAGACTCAGGAACGGATCTCCGGAGGTTGGCCGCTGGGAATCGGCTTCGTTCACCGCTACGACCTGGACGACTTGCCGAAGGACACTCAGCCCATCAAGCCCGAAGCGGAGAGCATCGGGCGGCTTGGAATCTACGCGATGGAAGTCGCGCCGGACGGTCAGATGCTCTACTTCACGGGGGCACCACCTGCCGAGGCCAACCTCCAGTGGCAACGCAGGGTGCTCAATAGCAATTTCTACCGCATCAGCACGGAGTTGAACGAAATCCCGCAGCGGTTGCTGCGAACGGAGGAGATCATCTGCCCGCACCGATTCGAGCTGTCTCCTGACGGGAGCACGATCCATGTGTTCGCGTGGGTACCCAACGGCAACGGGCTTGCTGTCTACGAAATCGACACACAGAAGTGGCAGACGCAGATTCTTCGCGACTCGGCCGAGCGGCCGTTTGATTGGGTCTCGGTCAGCGACAAGCGGATGTTCATCTGCGGCTTCCACAACAAGGTTGTGAGCAGCGCTGGGAAAACAGGAGTAACCGCCTTCAACGGGATGGTGGGTGAAGGAGGCGAGAGACACCTCGGGGTGCTGGCCAACTCTCACTACCTCTTGATCGGAGACGGCACCCGCGTGCGCGTGTACTCCACCTATGGGCGAAACGAGAAGCCTGGTGAGTGGAAGGTGTGGGCTCAGTTGAACAGCGATGTGAACCGGTCGCTGGCCGGGTCGTTCTGGGTCAGCCCGGATGGGAAGTTCATCGTTTTCCGCTCCGGGCAGATTGTGAATGTCGAATCGACCGCCGATCTGACTCCAGACCCGGCAGCGGTGAAGCGAACGGTTGCCCTTCCGCCTCCGAAAGTCCCGCTCGCTCCTCGCCCGCGTGTCAAGGTGATCAAGGGTTCCGTTCCTTCCGCCTCCAACTTCAGCGGACTGAAGCTTTATCTGGATTGCGACAGGATCGTTGACGGGCAGGTGATCGACGCGGTCTCCGGCAA
>JAKEEV010000435.1 GCA_022616395.1 Planctomycetia bacterium
CCGAGCAGGTCACCGCAGACCTGATACTTGAAGTTCCCGATCTGGAGTTCGTCACCGGGCTTGAGCTTCCCTTCCGCGACTCGTTCGCCGTTGATGCGCACGCCGTTGGTGCTGCCAAGATCGCGCACGATGAGGTAATCATTCACCTGGGCCAGTACGCAGTGCCGACGGGAGACCTTCTTGGAGTTCAGTTGAACGTCGCACTCCTCGTGCCGGCCGAAGAGCAGGATTGGCTTGTCGAGCAGGATGCTTGGGCCATCGGCGAGCGACAGCAGATGCGCGGGCATGGCGATCTCCGAAGGGAACACCGTTCTTATACCACGCCCAGCGCAGTCAAAGTAGTAGTCACACGCTGGAGGCAGTTCTTCTTCTTTGCGGATGCAACAGCACATCCGGAATGCCGATCCGTTACCCACCCGTTACCCGGCAACTGATATATTCGCCTTCACTCGACGCAATCCCGGAGGTTCCCATGTTCCTCTCCGCGTGTCTGCTAACGTTGCTTCCCGCGGCTGGTACGAGTTCGGTCGTTTCCTCAATCGCTCCCGCGGACGGAGGAAAGCTGCTGTTCGTCGCGATGAACAGCGGTCGCGTGGCTGGCGAGGTGAAAACGGGTTGGGTGAACGTGTGGGACACGACCAAGCCCGAACTGAAAGCCGTCCTTCCCGACTTGCCCGCCGATGTGCGGACAATTCAGCCGACAGCGGATGGGAAGCGCTTCGCGCTGATCGCGGGTGATGGCTGGAGGGCCAGCGGTATCGAAGTGTGGGACACTTCGGAGAAGAAGCGTCTGCACAACTTCAAGATTGAGGACAAACGCGGTGGGCACGCCGCAGCGTCACCAGATGGGAACTGGGTGGCTTATCGCCCCTACGACGCAGCGAAGTCGCTCCAGGTGTGGAACACGGAAACCGGCAAACGCGCGAAGGAGCTAGAGAAAGCGGCGGGTGATGTCGCGGGTTGGCTCACATTCAGCCCGGACTCGAAGCGGACGCTGCTTGTGTCCGAGGCGGAGTGTACCGAGTTCGAGATAGCGACGGGAAAGAAGACTGGCAGTTGGAAGCGAGGAGAGCCGCCCAACCGCGTCTACATGGAAGGCACCAACGGGACATCGGGGGCCGCGATTGCCGGTAACAAGGGCGTGGTGAGCGTTTCACCCACCGGCAAGCGCCGGCAGAGCTACATCATCCGCCTCGCGACCGAAAAGAAAGAGTGGTTCCTCGGCGAAGTCTGGGACTTTGCTTCGACCCCGGCGGTTTCGGCCGATGGTCGCTGGATCGCTTTGCGTGCCGGCAATCTCTCCGATCGCGGGGGCATCTTCCTGCTGAAGTTCGACGCGGACGGCAACCCGGAGATGGTGGAGAAAGGGAAGGAGAATCGCCCGCCGTTTGGCGGTGGGGACGCGAAGCAAGCACCCGCGTGGCGTGAACTGCCCCTCGGCGAGGCCAAAAGACGCGAGGAACGCCAGCCGCTGGGGATGATCGCATTCTCACCGGACAGCAAGCGGGTGTTCGTCGGTGTGGGGAACGAGTTGCGTGTCTTTGATCCGCTCACTCTCAAGCAGAAAGCGGTTGTGTGGGCGAGCGAACCGGTGAAGGACAAGCTCCCGGAGTGGCTCATCAACACACCGGAAGGAGAGTTCGTCGGTTCGCCCACGGCCGAGAAGATTTACTCCAAGCCCGGCCGCGACCGCGATCCCACGAAGGTGAAGGAAGCACTCGGCGTGAAGTGACTCTCGCCATCTGCTACAACAGCAGATATGCGAGCCATCGCCTTTCAGCGCTGTATCAACCCTTCGTGCGGAGCGACCACCGACCTCGCGGACACGACTTTTCGGTGTCCGTGCTGCGGCGGGTTGCTCGATGTCGCTTACGACTGGAACCGGCTCCCCGTCCCGTCTTCGCTCAAGCACTTCGAGAGCAAGTGGGCCAACCGCGCCAACCCGCTCGACTTCTCCGGCGTTTGGCGCTTCCGCGCACTACTTCCATTTGCACCTGAAGAAGCAATCATCACCATCGGCGAAGGGCAAACACTCTGCCAGCGCGCGGATGCAGTCGCCGCGTTCGTCGGGCTGAACGCGGGTCGACTGTTCCTTCAGTATGAGGGGCTGAATCCCAGCGGCAGTTTCAAAGATAACGGCATGTGCGCCGCGATCACTCACGCGCGCATGACCGGCGCGCGTCGGGCCGCGTGCGCCAGCACGGGGAACACCTCCGCGAGCCTCGCCATCTACTGTTCAGCAACACAACTTCTGCGAGGAATTATCTTCGTCGGTAGCGGCAAGATCAGTTACGGCAAGCTCTCTCAGGCACTCGAACACAGCGCGCTCACGATCCAGATTCAGGGCGACTTCGATGATGCTCTTCGCCGCGTGCAGGAAGCCAGCCGGCAACTTGGACTTTACCTTGTGAACAGCGTGAACCCTTTCCGCCTCGAAGGGCAGAAGGCGATCATGTTTCGAGTGCTCGAAGCACTGCGGTGGGAAGTCCCCGACTGGGTGATTGTGCCCGGCGGGAACCTCGGCAACGTGTCGAGCTTCGGCAAGGCGTTCGCGGAGTTGGCGGAGTTAGGATTGATTCCCCGAGTACCTCGCCTGGCAGTTATCAACGCCACCGGCGCGGATACGTTCTATCAGCTTTACGAGAAGCGCGGACTGCGATGGAATGGCGGGCAATTCGACCAGTCCAAGATTGATGATTACCTCGCGGAACTCGATTCCGCGAACCGCAAAGCCGATACGCTCGCCAGCGCCATCGAAATTAACCGACCGGTGAACTTACCCAAAGCACTCCGCGCCCTCGACCGCTGTAATGGCGTGGTTCGCGCAATTCCAGACTCAGAGATTCTCGACGCGAAGGCCAAGATTGGTGCCGGCGGGCTTGGCTGCGAACCGGCGAGTGCCGCAAGCGTCGCGGGCTTGAGACAACTTGTTCAAGAAAAGGTGATTTCGCCCTCCGACTCCGTCGTCTGTGTCTTGACGGGCCACTTACTCAAAGACCCAGACGAAACGGTTGCTTACCATTCAACCGACCCGGCGACCTCCGCGAAGCTCGCTGCACGCGGGGTAAAGCAAGTTGCGTTCGCCAACCGAGCCGTGCAGGTTCCCAACGACCTCGCGGCAATCGTTCAGGCCATCGAATCCTACACTTGATCGGAACCGGCGACCCAACCGGCTTTCTGGTCGGGCTGGCTCTCCGGGTGTCGCCATGCGACGCGGACTTTCGCTCCTCGAAACGCTCGTCGTCTTCGCGATCATCGCGATTTTGGTCGGGATGCTTCTCCCGGCCGTTCAGAAGGTCCGCGCATCAGCCAACAACACGGTGTGTCGAAACAACCTTCGGCAGATCGGTCTTGGTCTGCACATGTATCACGACGCGCACAAAGTGCTTCCGTTTGCGCGCACTTGCCCCGCACCCTGGCAAGGAGGAAAGGATCCGCGCTGCCTGATGGCCAACCCCGCGAACACTTACACCAGCCCAAACGAAACTTGGTGGTGCCCATACGACAACCGACCAGGTTCGACCGTGACCGCTGCGCTGCCGGGCTACATGCCTTCGGGAGCAGTTACGCCGTTTGTCGAGAACTCCGTTCGCATCTTCCGCTGTCCGGAGGGATTCGACCGTTCGCTCGGCAGCCCGACTCACGGCGCGCACTTTCAGATCAGTTACGCGATCAATCCCGATGTCGGCGGGAAGAAACTCGGTGATGTAAACGGGATGCTCGTGTTCGAGCATGACGACCTACCGGCGTGTCGAGGAGCTGCCGATCACTTCACCGCCTGGCCCGCGGACGTATCCACCAAAACCGAACGCGACAACGCCAAACGACACTTCGGGAAAGCGAATCACCTCTTTTACGACGGCCACGTCCCCTACGGCCCGTAATGCAGTATGCTGGAAGAGTTCAATCCGCAGAGGAACACCAAGCAGAATGGCCACAAAAAGCACAAAAGGCACAAAATGAAAGCAGAAGAGGTGAATTGAAATCACACTTCTTTGGCTTTGGTTTTCCTTTGTGCCGTTTGTGCTTTTTTGTGGCCATTCTCTTCTGATCTGTGTTCATCTGCGTAATCTGCGGATAACTGCTCTTCGGAACTCCCAATGAACATTCACATCGCGATTAACGGGGCGTGTGGGCGGATGGGTCAGCGGATGATCTCGCTGGTGAAGGACGATCCGCAGTTGCAAGTCGTGGCCGCCATCGACGCGGCAACCAACCCGCTTCAGGGGAAAGACGCGGGCGAAGTAGCAGGCTGCGGGCATCTCGGTGTACCGATCCGTTACGACGTGCCGCTTGGCACACGCATCGACTGCTTGATAGACTTCTCCGCGCCCGCGGGCACGATGGCCGTGCTGCCGGTCTGCGTGGACCGGCAAATTCCCATCGTGATCGCCACGACGGGCCACAGCGACTCACAGAAAGCAGAAATCGAGACCGCGGCTCACCAAACGGCGGTTCTCTTCGTCCCGAACATGAGTTTGGTTGTGAATCTGCTCTACAAGCTCGTGCGTCTGACAGCCGAGATCCTCAACGGCAAGGGCTTCGACGTGGAGATCGTTGAACGCCATCATCGGTTCAAGAAGGACTCGCCCAGCGGAACGGCGGTACGCTTCGCGGAGATTATCAAGGAAGTGCAAGGAGGGGAGTTTGTCCACGGCCGCGAGGGAATGGTGGGTGAACGCAAGGCAGATGAGATCGGGCTGCACGCGGTTCGAGGAGGAGACAACGTCGGCGAGCACACGATCATCTTCACGACCATCGGCGAGACTCTGGAACTGGTTCACAAGGGTCACAACCGAGACAGCTACGCTCGCGGCACGCTGTTAGCCGCGAAGTTCATGGCAAACCGCCCCGCCGGCCGCTACACGATGAACGACGTTCTGGGCCTTTAGGCGAACGGCCGG
>JAKEEV010000436.1 GCA_022616395.1 Planctomycetia bacterium
CGGCGTGAGCCGGCTGGTGAGAGCGACATTGTTCACCAGCCGGCTCACGCCGGCCGTTCGCCAGCCACGGAGGGCGTATGCCAAAGGCCGAACCACTTCGCATTGCCGTCATCGGTGCTGGACCAATCGGAATCGAGTCCGCGCTCTACGCGAAGGCGTGCGGTTGCTCGGTTGCGATGTATGATCGCGGACCGGTGGGCGAACACATCCGGCGCTGGGGTCACGTGCGGATGTTCACGCCCTTCGGCATGAACTCCACTCCGCTTGGGTTGGTCGAACTGCGTCGCGAGAAGGGATCGCGTTCGCTTCCCGCCGAGACCGACTTTCTCACCGGCCGCGAGTTCGTCGATTCCTATCTCACTCCTCTTGCGGAAACCGAAACGCTTATTGAATCGCTTCACCTCGATTGCGCGGTACTTCAAGTTGGTCGCGCGGCAAGCGTGAAGAAGTCCGAAGCGGACGAGCGCCGACCGTTCCGTTTGCTCATTCGCGAAGCGAAGGGTCAGGAGCGGATCGACACCGCGGATGTCGTCCTTGATTGCACCGGCACCTTCAACACGCCCAACCGCCTCGGTGATGGCAACATCCCCGCGGTGGGCGAACTGAATGCGAAGCCACACATCGCGTGGGGATTGGAAGATATCCTGGGCGAGAAGCGTTCGCACTATGCTGGCAAGAGCATCGCGCTTGTTGGCGACAGTTACTCCGCGGCGACGACGATTTGCGCTCTCTCGCAACTCGCGGAGGAGGATAACGACACATGGGTGTTCTGGCTGTCGCGCGGACCACGCGGAGCGCCTCTTCCGCGCATCGCGAACGACCCACTGAAGGAACGCGACCGACTCGCGGTGAAAGCGAACTCGCTCGCGACTCGCTGCGACGGCAACCTGGAGTTCCATCCGCAAACGGTCATCGACGAAGTCATCTCTCACGGCGCAAACGATGGCTTGCGCATCGCGGGGCGAACGAATGGCAAGCCGGTGTCGTGGGAAGTCGAACGCGTAATCGCGAACGTCGGCTACCGGCCGGACCTGCGCATCAGCGACGGTCTTCGCGTCGATGAGCCAACCGGACAGGTGGAAACCCGCGAACCGGGTTACTTCATTCTCGGTGCGAAGAGCTTCGGTCGCGACTCCGGCTTTCTGCTCCGCGACGGCTTCGATCAGATCCGCCGCGTGTTCGCCAGTCTCACCGGAAACGCTCGCCTCGATCTCTACACGAGAAAGGCCGCATGATGCAAACAGATGAGTTTTCGACAGGATAACAGGATGAACAGGAGGGATAAGAATTCCGTGTTTGCTTTGATCGTGTTTGATCCTGTTATCCTGTCGAAACTCTTCTTTCGCGCTTCCACTGTGAAATGAGAAGCATGAATCGAGTTACTGTTGTCACCGGCGGGGCCGGGTTTGTTGGCTCGCATCTCGTCTCGCTGCTTGTGGCTCGCGGCGAGCGAGTGCGCGTGGTTGAACGTCCCGGCGCGAGTGTCGATCATCTGCCGCTATCGAAAGTCGATGTCGCGTTCGCCGATATTCGCAATGAATCCGCAGTGCGCGAAGCGATTCGCGATTGCGGGGTCGTGTATCACCTCGCGGCCAATCCGCAACTGTGGACGCGCCCACGCGGCGACTTCCGCAAAGTCAATGAACTCGGCACCATTCACGTTCTGCGCAGCGCGCTCGAAGCCGGCGCGACACGCGTACTTCACACCAGCACCGAAAGCATTCTCACGCGCTCGCAACAGACAACACTAATCGCGGAGGATCAAGAGGTTTCTTCGCGCGACGTGATCGGCCCATACTGCCGCTCGAAGTTCCGCGCTGAACACTACGCGCTGCACCTCGCGCGAAGTGGCTCACCCGTCGTGATCGTGAACCCGACGCTTCCTATCGGTCCGGGTGATCGCGGGCGTTCGCCACCAACGCAGATGATGCTCGATTTCTGCCTCGGTAAGCGCTCCGCATATCTCGATGGCGAGTTAAACCTGATCGACGTGCGCGACGTGGCCGCGGGAATGATCGCCGCAATAGAACGCGCTCGGCCTGGTGTGCGGTATCTGCTCGGCTCGGAGAACTGGTCGATCCGAAGCGTGTTCTCACACCTCGCGAAGCTCACCGGCTTGCCGGAACCGCGCTGGCGGGTTCCATATCATGTCGCGCTTGTCGCAGCATACGTCAGCGAGTTCATCGCGGACACTATCACCGGTCGCATCCCGGCCGCGACCGTGACCGGCGTGAAGTTGACGCGCCGCCGAATGCACTTCGACTCATCGCGAAGTCTGGCGGAACTGAACCTGACTCCCCGCCCGGTGAGCGATTCCATTCGCGAAGCGGTCGCGTGGTTCCGCGCATGTGGGTGGCTTCAGCAAGCAGAGAAGAGTTTTCGACAGGATAACAGGATCAAACACGATCAGAAGAATTCAGGGTTTTGAATCAATCGTGTC
>JAKEEV010000437.1 GCA_022616395.1 Planctomycetia bacterium
CAACTACGAGATGGGAGAGGTCTTCGAGTCGAGTCTCACCGCCACGTGCTGGAGTGACGCCACGGGACACCGCCCGCCATTCGGCGAGATGGTGGTTGAACCAGAGGAAGTTGTACCGCCGGAATCGCTCACGAAAGTGAAGCCTCAGGAAGACGTCTCGGGCTACACCGGCAACGAGGGCTTGACCCTGAACCGCTGGTACCGGCACGCGGTGATTGTTCTCTGGCCCGTCGCGCACCAGTTCGACGTTCTGTGCGATTGTGGGATTCCCAACGCTGTCGCGGCCCTCGGTGAATGGGTTGCCCGCTGGCAGAAGGCCAAACGAACGGATGCGGACTCTCTCAAGGAGCAGTGCGTCGAGTTCGCGGGCAAAATCATCGACCGTTGGGGTGTCGGCGTAGGCTATCGAGGCGAGGTGATCGGCGGAAACTTGCTGGCGTTCGTCTTGCAACTCGAAGCCCAATTGATTCGCAACTTCCTCGCTCGTGTCGTCGCCTCGGATTCGTCAGTTGAACCAGACGAATCCCTCGCGCGAGCCTTCGACGCGCATGGCTGGACCACGTTCCAGAACGCCCTGACCGCTGTGATCGAGGGCACAACCGCCGAGACCCTCGGGCGAAATGTTCGGCTACTCGACCGGCTCTGTTCGGCCAAGCCGCGACTCAAAGGTGAACGACTTGTCGTGTGCCAACTCCTCACCGAAAAAATCCTCTCGGCTCTCGAAAGAATCGACCGGGAAGACGTCACGACCAACTGGCGATTGCGGGACGTGGATCGCACAGCGGTGCTCACCGGGCTGGCCCGGTCACTGATCGCTACCGAGCAGTTCGAGTTGCTATTGCAACTCGTGACCCGCACCTTGGCCGCCCCAAAAGTGTACCCGTTGGCTGCGCACATTTCAGCGCTCACAGACCTCGGGCCGTGGATCAAGAAGCATCTCAAGAAACCGTGCGAGGCGCTTTCGTATTGGCTCGCCGCGTGCTGCGAACAGTTGGAAACGCTCACAGCAACCGAACCGGTCGCGCCGGCCGATTTCCGCCGCGAGGCGAAACTGACTTGCGATTGTGCAGACTGCAAAGAACTCAAGAAGTTCCTTCTGGATCCGCGAGAACGAGTTTACCGCTATCGCGCCCGACAGGATCGGCGCCAACACGTCGAACGCAACGCCTACGGGAACGACATGGACTTTGAAACCGACCGAAAAGGGTCGCCCCAAACGCTGGTCTGCACGAAAAACACGGCGTCATACGATGCCAAGTTGAAGAAATATCGTGAAGACCTGGCACACCTGGCCGCGCTCCGGTCGATTCGGGCGAGCCTGTCAGCGTGAGGCTCCGGCTTGGCAGAAAGGGTTCTTTGCCTCCAACGCGCACGTCGGGTCGGTAGAATAACCATGCTGGTCACTTCACCGCGGAGGATCCGTCCGATGGCCAAGAAGAAAAAAAAACCGGACAAGGGAAAATCCAAACCGAAACCACGCATGCCATCCTTCACGGAGCTACCTTCTCCTCGCGAGTTGGAAAGCATCATGCGTGAACTCGTCGCGGGGTTGCAAGGCGATTCTCCCTCGGACACTCCCCTCGATCAGGCGCAGAGTCTCATCTACGAAGCGTTCGACGAACCGAACCCAGCGCGCCGGGTCGAACTCGCTCACGAAGCCCTCCGGCTCTCTCCTGACTGTGCCGACGCCCACGTTCTCCTGGCGGAAGACGCACCGACCCGCAAGCAGATGATCGCACATTACGAACGTGGGGTCGCGGCCGGCGAGCGGGCGCTCGGACCGGACGCCTTCCGCGATGGTGTCGGTCACTTCTGGGGCATTCTCGAAACCCGTCCGTACATGCGCGCCCGGTTCGGTCTGGCCCACGCGCTCTGGACCACCGCCAAACGCGACGAAGCCGTGCGGCACTTGCAGGACATGCTGCGGCTCAACCCCGGCGACAACCAGGGCGTGCGGTACACGCTCGCGGGCTGGCTGCTGTTCCTCGATCGCGACACCGACCTCGCGCAACTCCTTGAGCAGTACCCCGACGAAGGGTCCGCCGCCTGGGACTACACCAAAGCGCTGCTCGCGTTCCGTCAACACGGCGATACACCCGACACACGCAAATTGCTTCAACGAGCCATCAAGACAAACCGGCACGTCCCCGCGTACCTGCTCGGCACGAAGTTCCCGCCGGCCGCGCAACCCGATTACATCAGCCCCGGCGACGAGAGCGAAGCTCTCGAATACATCGGCGAGTTCCTCGCGGGCTGGAAGTCCACGGCCGGGGCCATCGCGTGGGTTCGGGCAATCGTCGCCAAGCCCAAGCCGCTACCCAAAGCCAAAGGTCCGGGCGCGGCCATGAAGAAACGGCTCGCCAAACTCCCGCAGGCGGACGTGTGGCAGTGCGACTTCCGCATGTTGCCGAACTGGATGATGGTCGGTGACCAACCGCTGCGCCCGTGGATCACTCTGATCACGAACTCCAGCAATCAGGTTCTCGGACATCAGATATCGGATGAAGTACCAACTCCGGAAATGGTGTGGGACGCGCTGGCCGAAGCGATGCGCAAGCCACTCGCGGGCGAGGCACGCCGACCCGCAACCCTCCAGGTACGACCCGGCGCGTGCGGGGAGAGCTTGCAACCATACTTCGAGGAGATGGGGATCGTACTGGATGTGACAGAGAAACTGGATGAGTTCGACAATGCCTTCGCGTCGCTGGCCGAACACATGAAACGCGAAGGCCGCCCGGGGTTGCTGGAAGCGCCGGGAATGACCCTGGAGCGCGTGCGCGGGTTCTACGAAGCAGCCGCCGAGTTCTTTCGGCAGGCTCCGTGGAAGCGAGTCGGCTACGAGGCTGCGATTCGGATCGAGTGCGATCGGTTCCAGGGTGGCCCGTGGTTCGCGGTCCTGATGGGGCAATCGGGACTCACGACAGGGCTGGCACTGTACGAAGATATGGGACTTTTGCAGCGGATGTGGGAGGGAGCCGAGGACGACAAGAAGAACACCCGCGAAACGGTCGCCACCAGTGTCACGTTCAACGATCCGTGGGACATCTCTCCCATCGACCTGGACGCGGCGACAGCGCATGGCTGGCCGGTGGCGCGGACCGACGCCTACCCGGAGGTGTTTCGGAAAGAACGGGGGATGTCGATGCGGTCACCGCTGGCGTGGGAGTTGGAGTTGATGGAGGGATGCTTGCGTGCGGTGCCGGAGTTCGTCCAGCGGCGCTCGCAGGATGATTTGACGCGCGAGGAGTTCACGGTCCCGACAGCCGGTGGAGCGTTGAAGCTCACGCTGTCCTGGGTGGTTGAAGCCGAAAGCGAATCGCGCGACGGCGACCGAAACCGCCGACCGACTGTCTGATCGCAAGGCTGTCCTGTCTGATTTCGTGTCTGATTTTGCTCGATCTTCGAGGAAATGCCGCGCGACAGTTGATTCGCCAGTTGTTTCTCCTGAGCCAGTTGCACGCGGACACGAAATGCCCTCGGTGATTCCCCGCGCCTC
>JAKEEV010000438.1 GCA_022616395.1 Planctomycetia bacterium
GACAGGCTGGGAGCCTGTCCTACATCAACAGACAGGCAGGATGCCTGTCCTACAAATGCTAAAATAGCTTCATGAAAGCGCGCGCGGCTCCTTCATCCACCTCGCCAACCGGCCTTGTGCGTTCGCCAATCAGCGAACGGCCAGCGGTGCTCTTAGCCATTGCGCAGGCGGTCGCTGCTCACACCGATCTCGGAGCGCTGCTTCGCGATCTCGCATCAGCGCTTCGCGGGCATCTCCCCGGTGGCTACGTCAGCTTCGCGCTCATCGAACCCGACAGTCGCTCGGCAAAACTTCAGTTCCTTGAACCGGTCGGAGGAGGGCCTGCTCCCAATCCGGCCGATACGCCCACCGAACTGCCGGCCGCGGAGTCGCCCACGGCGTTCGTACTCGGCACTCAGGAACCGCTCTGGCTGGATGTCTCTGCTCCGCGTGACGATCAGTTCCCGGTTCTGCGCGCCGCATTCGCCAAACAGGGCGTGCGAGCCGGGTGCTTCGTGCCGCTCACCACTCCACGCCGGAAACTCGGAGCGATGGGCTTCAACAGCTACTCCGCGGTCACGCCGGCACCGGAAGACATCGACTTCGTGGCTCAGATCGGTCGGTTAGTCGCGCTGGCGGTTGAAAGCGCGCTGACGCGACAGGAGTTGCATCGGGCCAACGCCCGGCTCTCTGCCGAAAAACTGTATCTGGAAGAAGAAATCCGCACCGAGCGGCGCATGGATGAGATCGTCGGGCAGAGCGCGGCCGTGCGCGAAGTGCTCAAGCAGGTCGATGTGGTCGCGCCGACCGATTCCGCCGTGCTGATTACCGGCGAGACAGGGACAGGCAAAGAACTCATCGCCCGCGCCGTCCATCGGCGAAGCGCCCGCAAGGACCGGACGTTCGTGAAGCTCAACTGCGCCGCGATCCCGACCGGACTTCTGGAAAGCGAACTCTTCGGCCACGAGAAAGGCGCGTTCACCGGAGCCGTGGAACGTCGCACCGGGCGGTTTGAACTGGCCGACGGTGGAACGCTCTTCCTGGACGAAGTCGGAGACATCCCGCAGGAGCTTCAGCCAAAGTTGCTTCGCGTGCTTCAGGAGCAAGAGTTCGAGCGGCTCGGCAGTGGGAAGACAATCAAGGTCGATGTCCGCCTCGTGGCCGCGACTCACCGCAACCTCGCGAAGATGGTCGCGGAGGGAAAGTTCCGCTCGGACCTCTACTATCGGCTTCACGTGTTCCCGGTTCACATCCCTGCGCTGCGCGAACACCCCGAGGACATTCCCCCCTTGGTGCATCACTTCGTAGCGCTCTTCGCACACCGGTTGCGAAAAACAATTGAGACAATCCCGACCGAAACGATGGCCGCTCTTGAGCGCTACCCGTGGCCAGGCAACGTGCGGGAACTCGAACATCTCATCGAGCGCGCCGTGATCCTCACAGGCGGGAGTGAGTTGCGTGTGCCGCTGGCTGATCTGGTTCCCCTCGCGTCTCCTGATGGATTACTCCCCGACTCGAAACACACTCCCGTCACCCTCCGCGAGAGCGAACGGGAACTCATCTGCCGCACCCTCGACCAATGCGCCTGGGTCGTCGGCGGCCCTCACGGAGCAGCAGCGCGATTGGGGCTGAAGCGGACGACTCTCATTTCGCGGATGAAAAAACTCGGGATCACTCGCTCCAAACACCCTGTCGAGTAATCGACATATTGTGCCGAAGTGTCGATTATTCGACACGCAGTTTTTATGAAGGTTTCGGGGTGGTGAGTCAACCTGTTGCGGGGAGGCTTATTCCCATCCGACTCCTTTGCGTGTCCAGACTTCACACGTCTCTGGATTCGGTTGGTATGCTTCGTGCAAGAGTTTAGAAGAGTCTCTTTTCCCTTTCATCCGAGGTTCCCATGTTCCCTGACCACCGGGACCGCCGCGGGTTTACCCTGATTGAACTGTTAGTAGTGATCGCAATTATCGCCATCCTCATCGGGCTGCTCCTTCCCGCAGTCCAGAAGGTTCGCGAAGCCGCAGCGCGCATGAAGTGTACGAACAACCTCAAGCAAATCGGGTTGGCTCTGCACAACCACGAGTCCGCCCTCGGGTACTTCCCTCCTGGAGATGCCCCGCCGCACCGCGGTTCCCCACTTGCCCAGTTGCTCCCGTATACCGAGCAGTTGAACAAGTACAACCAGTTTGACTTCAGACAGAACCTCCACACTGCGGCGGTGAACGCGGCCGGGCGGACAACCGACGTGCCGTTGTTCTTGTGCCCGTCGGACCCATCCAACGGGAATGTGAGCAGTCAAGGTCGGAGCAACTACTTGGGGAACCTGGGTGCCCGGGGCTGGTTCCGGAATACAGACTCGGCCACCGCGGGAATGTTCGCCTTCGCGCCCGGCGGGTTCGTCGGGGTCAAGCACGGCGAGATCACCGACGGGACCAGCAACACCGCGATGTTCGCAGAGGTGAAGCGGGGCGACTTCAACGCCACCGCTGACCCACTTTCCGTCTGGCGAATCCCCTATCCAACTTGGGACCAGGCGCAGTTGGCCAACGACCTTAGCCCAAGCCCGATCTGCGACACCACGACGACCACATTCCTGGATTACACCGGGCTTCAGTATCACCGCGGGTTCCTGATTACCGCGTTCTACACCCACACCGCCGTGCCGAACTACAGAGGCAAGGACTGCATCCGCGACATCGGGTTTGATCGCGGGCACGTGCAGGCGCGGAGCTACCACACCGGCGGCGTGAATGTGGTCCGGGCCGACGGGTCAGTCTCTTTCATCCGTGACTCGATCGCTCCGGCGCAGTGGCGGGCGTTCGGCACCCGTGCCGGCGGCGAAGTGCTCAACCTGGACTGACCCCGCGCCTGGCTCATCCACCCCCGCCGCCGATCTTTTCGGCGGCGGTTCTCTTCACCGACACTGGTTCCCGACATGCGCCTCCGCCTCGTTCCACTCCTGGTTCTCGCGGTGTTCGTGCCCGCCTGCGGCATGAATTCCCCTCCGACGCCCCCTCCGCCGGACCTGACGGAAGGGCTGAAGGAGCTGGGCGAAGTGTACAAGTACCGGGCGACCCAGAACATACCCGCACCCGCGAGTGTCGAAGACCTGGTCAATCACGAACCCGCGCTCCCAAACGCTTGGCCGGCGATCCAGGACGGCCGGATCGTGATCTTGTGGAAGCTCGGGTACACGCCGAGTTCAAACAACCTACTCGCCTACGAGAAGGATGCCCCGACGAATGGTGGGAATGTGCTACTGCGCAATGGAACCGTCAAGCAGATGACCGCCGATGAGTTCCGGGCCGCCAAGAAGTAACGCCCTACTCGACTTCCACCACTTCGCTTTCGCGGCCGGTGCGGTCGAGCACGCTAATCACGATGCGGCCTTTCTTCGCGACTAGAATCGCCAGCGTACCGTTCAGGTCGCGAACGTGCGTCGCCCATGTGTCCCCACTCTGCGTTCGGATCACAACGAACCGAATACCTGATTCGGCCTTGATGCGCAAGAGCCGCTTCTCCTCGACCGTGGCGAGAATTGCGTCAGGCTTGGCGGGCGGCTTGCCTTCCGCGAGCCACGGTGATTCGGGCACCAGTGCCGGCTCCGCGTAAGTCTTCTTCAGTTCCTCCGCGATCTTGCCCGGATTGCGCATGAGAGCCTTCATGCTGAAGTGAACCACCCCGCCAACGCCCTTCTCCTTGCGCGTAATCGCGATCTGATTGACCACTTCCTTCGCCTCCCAGCCCTTCTCCAGTCCCGTCACGCGGCTCGTGTAGAGGCCCGGCCAGAGGTGGCGCTTTTTGATGTTCTCCCCGGCCCACCATCCCAACAACTTGGGAAAGCTCTGCTTCTCCTGCGCGATGGGCCAGTAGAGTTGCGGCGAGAAGTAATCGACCCACCCCTCGTTGAACCACAACTTCGCATCGGCATACAGCTCCGCGAACTGATCCAGCCCCGCGATTCCTTCCGGATTGCCCGGCCGCCAGATTCCAAACGGGCTAATGCCGACCTTCACCCACTTCTTCTGCTTCTTGACCTCGGTATACATGCGCTTGATGAACGTGTTGACCGCGTCGCGTCTCCAGTCGTCGCGTGTGAGCTTGCCTCCGAACCGCTGATACATCTCCCAGGTATCATTATCGGGGAACGGAATGATCTTCCCGTCGGCATCCTTTTCCTTGTAGGGGTAAAAGTAATCGTCGATGTGAACGCCATCCACGTCGTAGCGCTTCACAACGTCAAGAATGACCGCGATGGAGTGATCCTGCACGTCGGGGTGTGTTGGGTTCATCCAGTAGTGCGTGCCGTAGCGCTTGGCGAGGTCCGGGCGCTTCTTGGTGATGTGATTTTCCGGCGCAGCGGACTTCGCGGAGGGATGTCGGGCGCGGTAGGGGTTGAACCATGCGTGCAATTCCAGCCCGCGCTGGTGTGCTTCCGTTATCACGAACGCCAGTGGATCGTA
>JAKEEV010000439.1 GCA_022616395.1 Planctomycetia bacterium
AAATGGTCGCGGGGCCTTCCGCGCGGATGCGCCAGATCGCGTGAGAAGCGTCCGCGAGCATTTGCTTGGGAAGTTCGACCACAAGCGGAGCCGGACCTTCGAGCGTGAGCGTGACGTGGACCGGCTCGGAGAGAGCGACCGGACGTTTGGGGTAGTCTTTGGCGTCCGCGTGAATGACCGGCTGCTGGGCAAAGAGCGGAGCGGGGAAGAAAGAGAAGGTGAGAAGAAAAAGCCAGAACCCCCTCACCCGCCGCAACGACTCACTTCGTGAGTCTGCGGCGACCTCTCCCCCGCACGGCGGGGGAGAGGTGTGGGGTTGTTGAGTATCAGTACAGCAACTCGATGCGCAACAGTTGCGCTCTGACACGTTCGCAAACCAACAAGAAGAGGGCAAGACCCCCACCTCTCTTGCGCCGTGCGGGGGAGAGGTCGCCGCCGCGGAGCGCTTCGCTCCGCGCAGCGGCGGGTGAGGGGGTCTTCTCTTCTGCCTGTCTTCATTCCGCATTCCGCATTCCGCATTCCGCATTGTTATCCGTGCCTCCGGCGGCGGTCGCGTTTGCGGAAGAAGTTTAAGAGTGCATCGAAGTGATCGCCGTCGGTGCCCGCTTCGATCAGGTCGGCTTGACATCCGCGCGCGAGCTTGGAGAACGCTTCGTCGCGTGCTTGAGCTGCGGAGGAGAACTCCGCTCGCACGCGTCGGTCGCTTGTATCGACCAGCACTTGCTTGCTCGTCTCGGCATCTTGCAGGCGCACCAGCCCAACCGCGGGCCAGGCGCGTTCGCGCGGATCGCTGGTCCGCACCGCGATCAGGTCGTGCTTGCGCGCGGCTCGCCGAAATGCCGACTCGTACCCCTTGCCCATGAAATCGCTCATCAGGAACACGATCGCTCGTCGGCGCTGCACTTTGTTCAGGTAATCGAGCGCGGAGGCAAGGTCGGTGCCGGGATGCTTTGGGTCGAATGCCAGTATGTCACGCAGTAAGCGCAGAACGTGCCTCGGACCTTTGTTCGGAGGAACGTATCGCTCGATGGCCGACGAGAACGCGAGCAACCCGACGCGGTCGTTGTTACTCACAGCGCAGAGAGCAAGCAGTGCGGCCAACTCAGCCGCCGCTGCGCGCTTGGTAAGCTGCCGCGTGCCGAATCCCTGACTCGCGGACACGTCCACGGCCAGAATCATCGTCAGTTCGCGTTCCTCGACGAACCGCTTGATGAATGGATGGCCCACGCGAGCGGTCACGTTCCAGTCGATTGTTCGCACATCGTCGCCGGGCTGGTATTCGCGCACTTCCTCGAACGAAAGCCCCGCACCCTTGAACGCGGAGTGATACTCGCCGCCGAGCAGCGTCTGCACGAGCCTCCGGGCGCGGAGATGCAATCGGCGCACTTGTCGAAGTACATCAGCGGGAAGCATGAACCCGACGCTCCGCGGTTGCTGTTGGGGAAACGCCCACGAATAGCTATCTTAGTGACGCTCTTCTTGGGTGAGCGCCAACGCGAAATTGGTGGTTTGCTGGTGTTTGGTCCGAAAGACACCGAAACCACGGCCCAAACACCAGGACCACCAATTTCGCGTTGGCGGGCGGGTGTTAGTTAACGGAGGATTGTCGCATGTCCGGCATGAACACACAGGTTCAGTACGAGGATTTGGGCGAACTGCTGAAGCGGTTGGGCAACATCTCACCAAAGCGAATCTGCATGAACCCACCGCCGGGAACAGCGACCGAACGCGATCTGATTCGGATGCACGGAGCGCGCAGGAAGCTCTACGAGCTAATCGACGGAACTTTGGTGGAGAAAGGCATGGGACACAAGGAA
>JAKEEV010000440.1 GCA_022616395.1 Planctomycetia bacterium
AACCGTCGGGCTGACGCCTCGACGCTCACGGTACTCGTTCGCAATCTCGAACAACTCGACGCGGTTCTCGCGTGGACGCCGACCGATGGCCTTTCGCGACCGGCCGCGGTGTATTGCGACTTCGAGGACTTGCGCCGATACACGGAAGCTGTGCCGCGAGCGCGCGCTCGCGGCATTCCAGTTGGGCTGGCGCCGCTGCGAATCTGGAAGCCCGGCGAGGACGGCTTTCAGTCGCTTGTCGTGCGTGCGAATCCGGAGATTGTGCTTGTGCGCAATCTCGCGGCGATTAGCTACTTCCAGGAACACCTGCCGCACTCGCGTTTGATCGGCGACTTCAGCCTGAATGTGGCGAACGAATTGACCGCCGACTTGCTCATGCGAGCTGGGCTGGAACGACTCGTGCCCAGCTACGATCTGAACTGGGAGCAGTTCGCGTCGATGATTCGCCGGTCGCGTGCGGAGTGGTTCGAGCCGGTCATTCATCAGCACATGCCCATGTTCCACACAGAATGGTGTGTCTTCGCGGGGTTCCTGTCGAACGGTACAAATCACACGAATTGCGGGCGTCCGTGTGACCGGCACCGAGTTGAGTTGAAGGACCGAACCGGCGCGCTGTTCCCGGTCCACGCGGACACCGGGTGCCGGAACACCGTTTACAACAGCGTTCCGCAGAGCGCAGCCGAGTACATCGGGCGGATGTGCGAACTCGGCATCGCCCGCTTCCGCATCGACCTCTTGCGCGAAACACCCGAACAAGTCGGCCGGTTGCTCGATTGCTACGCGCGCGTAATTGCCGGTCTGGACGACGGGGGCGAGACGTGGCGACAACTGCGGGCGCTGAATCAACTCGGCGTTACCCGCGGGACGTTGCAACTCGTCTAAAGCTCGGTCCAGCGCGAACCGCTTGGAGAGATTCAGGCGGCTCAGAGTTCTGAGCCGGTGCGGGTCATTCAACGCAGACATGTTTCAAGTAGCGAGATCGATTGCGATCCTCGTGGGGGTTCTGTGGAGGTGTTATCGTCGAGCTTCGGTCTTCATCATTTTGAGAACATCAAGCAGGGCGTGATGCTCTGCCAACTCTCGCGGCAGTCCACCGGAGAGTTCGCGGATTGCTGCGCGTTCTTGGTACTCATCTCTCCATTCCGGCGGAAGATCGTCCGGTTCCAGGTCCGGCTCACGCGGCACGAGGATACGGTCGTTGTCGAAGATGTCATCCAGGTCAAGCAGTTGCATTTCCATTCCCCTCGTGGACGCGTGGACGCAA
>JAKEEV010000441.1 GCA_022616395.1 Planctomycetia bacterium
GATAGCGACTTGTCGTTCGACCAGATTTCGGTTAACTCGCCCTTCTTCGTCTTCACCAACACCCCGCCAGTCGAATACGACACGCTGAGGAAGATTTCGCCCTTCCACACCAGAGGCGTAGCGCCCTGCACGCTTTCGTTGATGCGCGGACGCCACGCGAGTTCGTAGAGCACCTTTCCGTTAGCTGGGTCGAAGACGCGCAGACCGTATCTTGTGAGAAACACCGCGGCCGGCTTGCCATCAATCTCGGCGCTTGTGGGAGAGGAGTAACTCGCACCGTCGTCTGTGGCCTTCCACAATTCCTTTCCATCAGTGACGTTGAACGCGACCACTCCCGCGCCCTTCCCGCCAACGTTCACCAGAAGCTTCTTGTCGATGACTATCGGCGAACATGCGACTCCGAAGAAGCCTTTGGGCACCTTGTAGTCTTCCAGAATGTTGCGGGTCCAGAGTTTCTTGCCAGTCGCCAGTTCCAGCGCGGTCAGGTCACCATTCGCGCCCAGTGTGAAGACCCTCCCATCCGCAATCGTGGGCGTGGCACGCGGGCCGTTATCGAAGTCGAAGTCATCGCGGTACTTCGTCCGGTAGTCGTACTTCCACTTCTCTTTTCCCGTGGCTGGGTTCAGACACGCGACAATCTCGTTGTCACCCACGCGATGAAACAGGATGAGGGTTTCGCCTACAACAACCGGCCCAGCCCAGCCGGTGCCGATGTTGAGCTTCCACACAACCTTCGGACCGTCCTTCGGCCAGTTCCAGTTGAGTTTCGTTTCTGGGGAGTGGCCGTCTCGAGCCGGGCCGTGCAGTTGCGGCCAGTCGGCTGCGAGAAGTGTAAGTGTAAGTGTGAGTGTGAGCGACAGACAGAGAACGAAGCGGAACATGAGAGGCTCCGTTGGCTTGCGAATTGGCACTTCCCCCTATAGTATTCCGTGATCCAACCATTTCCGCCGTTCCTTCCCCGGCGGACCGCGAGAGCCGGCTGTGATCGTCTTCCGACGCTTCCTTAACACCGACCCACCGGCACTGGCCGACGTGTGGAACGAGTCGCATACGGCTCGTGGCAGTTTCCCATTGCGCACACCAGGACTACTCGAACGCTGGGTGTTCTCCAAGCCGTATTTCGACCCGGAAGGGTTAATCGTCGCGCTCGAAGACAGCAACAATCAAGTTCAAGGTTACGCACTCGCTGGATTCGGACCCAACGCCGAGTTAACAGCTCTCGACTACACGCAAGGCGTCATCTGCTCGGTCGCGGTGCGGCCAAGCACAGCACGAAAGCATCTCGGCGCGGACCTCGTGAAACAGTGCGAGGAGTATCTGATTCGTCACGGGTCAACAACCCTGCGTGCTGGCCCGGTCTGGCCCTACTGCCCATTCGGATTCGGTCTCTATGGAGGAACGAACTGCGCCGGGTTCCTCGCATCCGACCCGGCCGCCGATCCGTTCTTCCGCTCGCTCGGTTACGAACCGGCCGGCACCACGCTTGTGTTTCACAAGAAGCTCGATGCCCCGCTCTCCGTCACCGACGCGCGGTTCGGAATGTTGCGAAAGCGATACGAGACTCAGGTTCTGCGGGCCGCGGGCGTACCGAGCTGGTGGCATGAATGTGTGTGGGGCACGCTCGACCCGGTTGAGTTCCGCATGGTGGACAAGCTGACCAACTTCATCGCGGCTCGTGCCGTCGTCTGGGAACTGGAAGGCTACGGCTGGCGTTGGGGGTTCCCCGCGGCCGGTATCCTCGACATCCAGGTTCGCGAGGATCTTCGCCGACAGGGACTGGCCAAGTTGCTCCTGTCTCAGATTCTGCGGTTCCTTCAGGATCAGTTCTTCGGCATTTGCGAACTTCACGCTCCCGAAAATCAACCCGAACTCGTCGGGCTATGCCGATCCGCGACAATGGAACACGTGGATACCGGAACAACGTACCTCAAGAAGGTGAGCTGAAGACGGCTTTCAGAGTAGTCATCACGCTCCGCGTGATGTGTATTTCTCTCCGTCGCTTCGCGGCGACATCACGCGGTGCGTGATGACTACTCTGAAAGCACATCACACAAAGCGCGATGACTCCGATCAAGCTGTGCCGCTCAGCAGACAGGCGGCACCGACTGAAACCCGCGCTGGAGGATTCCCCAATGACACTTTTCACTCGCCTGTTCGCGGCGATTCTGCTTGCTCTGACTTCAGCGCCCACCAACGCCGGGAAGTTCAACAAGAAGCTCAACATCGGAGACGCGGCCCCGACATGGGACAAACTTGAAGCCACCGACGGCAAGAAGTACGCGTTCGCCGACTTCAAGGATAAGGATGTGCTGGTGGTTGTCTTCACCTGTAACAGTTGCATCGTGGCCGAAGGCTACGAGAAAAGGATCATCGCGTTCGCGGCGGAATGCAACAAGCCCGGCAGCAAGGTGGGCTTTGTCGCGATCAACGTGAACACTGGCAAGGCGGACGCACTCCCAGCGATGAAAGAACGCTGGACGAAGAAGAAGTTCGGCTTCACTTATCTGTACGACCCATCGCAACAAACCGCGCTTGCCTACGGAGCGCTGTTCACGCCGGAATGTTTCGTGCTGGATAAGAACCGCAAAGTGGTTTACATGGGATCGTTCGACGACAAATCCGGCGGCGATCCGAAGGTGAAGTATGTCGAGGTCGCGGTCGCTTCAACTCTGGCGGGCAAGCCGGCCGAGACCGCAGAGACCAGCCCCGCCGCTGGCTGTCGAATCGTGTTCAACAAGAAGAAGGATGACTGAACCATTTCGGATTGCGGATTTCGGATTGTGGATTTGAAAACCAAGAGAAGAACCCAGTTCGGGATCTCCGGCTGTTGACTTGTCTTCAATCCGAAATCCGCAATCCGAAATCCGCAATGGAAGACACGCTGACTTCTCTAAACCGCAGCCCGGACGAGTCGTAGAAGATGATGCGGGAGTCGTCCGCGGACCAGATGGCGCTGGTGCGGAGCATTCGCGGGCCTTCGACGTGGAAGACCAGCCCGCAATCGCGCGGTCCGCGCTGGATCGGCGTGCGGAACAGCGGAGTTTGGGTTGGATCAAGTGCATCCTTCTCGCACAACACCGCGTGAACGAACTCGGCCAACTCGTCCACAGCCGAGAACGCGACAACCGATCTCAACATCCACAACCTCGAACCCGGACCGGCATCCCTGCACTGCGTTTCACCCAACACGCCTATCCAATCGTTTTGCCCGCGCTCTGTCACCGCGAACCCGATTTGAACGACGCGGAAACCGGCGAATCTGTTCCGGTTCTACCAGTTGTGCAGTCGCCGCAAGGCGTCGTAAAGAACGATCCCGACGGCCGTGGCGAGGTTGAGACTTCGCACGCGACCCGACAGCATCGGGATGCCGATGAGCCGATCCGCGCACAACTCTCGGACGGACAGAGGAAGCCCGCTCGACTCGCTGCCAAAGAGCAAGCAATCGCCATCTGCGAAGTCGGCCTTCGTGTACGACTTCTCTCCGGGCGTCTCCACACACCAGATGCGGAGTGGACCCACCCCCCCAACCCCCCTCCCTTTAGGGAGGGGGGAGAAAGACCGAGAGTGATCCGAGTCTCCCATTCTTTCCGAGCATGGCGTTGATTCTTCCTCCCCCTCCCTGCAGGGAGGGGGTTGGGGGGCGGGTCTTGCGATTGCTTGCAAAAAATCCTCGAACGTGACGTGTCGCACGACATCCACCGCGTCCCAGTAATCCAGACCCGCGCGGCGCAGAGAGCGATCGTCGAGCCGGAAGCCAAGCCGCCCGATCAGGTGCAACCGCGAGCCTGTCGCAGCGCAGAGACGCGCGACGTTCCCCGTGTTCGGCGGGATTTCCGGCTCGAAGAGAGCAACGTGCAACATGGGAGTTCTCTATTCAGAGCCGCGACCGTGAGGGAGCGCTGATTCAAGAACGCTCCCTCACGGTCGCGGCTCCGATAACAGCCGCCTCGGCTTCGCTGGCCTACTTCAGCGCCTTAACACTGTACCGCTTGTATCAGTCGAACGTGTTGTACCGGGCGTTCCGCAACGCGAACACGAAAACCGACCTGCCAGAGCGCGATCCCAAGTACAGGTTGCGCGTCACACGAATGACAATGTGTGTGGATTGCGCCGGGCGCATGAATGGTGTGGTCGTGGAGCCGAACGAATGCCGGGAAAGTCAACAACTCCCCTTCAGCCGAATTGGCGACTCGATGCGGTCGCGCTGACGCTCTTCGCGGTGGGCGTGGGACTGGCGGTGGCGGTCGGATCATCGCGCGCGATAAGCGGCGGGCCGAACTTGCTCGGCTCGTGGGGCGAGCGCGCAGCGAGTTGGCTCCTCGAACCGCTTGGCTGGGCGGCGCTTGTTCTCCTTCTGGGGTGGTTCGTGGTCGCGGGGCTACTGGTGGTGAATCGGCGGCTCGTTCGGTTGCTCGCGCGCGCGATTGGTTGGTGCATTCTCACCACGACGGTCGCGGTGGGTGTGGACTGGTTCGGCTCCGGGTTAATCGCGCCGGCGGTGGCGGGTCGCGGGGGTTCGGTCGGCGCGTACTTGCGTTTCGGATTGGAAGACGCGGTTCAGCCGACCATCGCCTTCGCCATCTTTTTCGGCTCCGTGTTCGTCGGGCTGTTACTCGCGGCCGACTGGCTCGTGATTGGTTTTGCCCGGCACACATGGGCGCTTCTGCGAGGATTGTGGAAAGTGGCCGTGTGGGGGAATGATCGAGTCGCGGACGGCAGCGAGAAGGTGCTTACAGGCGTGAACGCGGCGGCGAAGGTCGTGGGTCAAGGCGCGAGCGAACTGGCGAAGGTCGCGGGAAGCGCTGCGAAAGCGGCGGTCGCGGTTGTTCCCACACGCAAGCACGCGACAACGCTCGCAGGCACACCCGTGTCGGTTTCCTCACCCACTCCTCCGCCGGTTGCTTCGCCACCAGATGAAGACGAACCGGAAGTGTCATCGCTTCCCGATGTGAAGCTCGAAGACATCCCGATCCACGTTCACACCGAACGGACTCCTCCCAAAGGTGAGCCGTTCCGAGCTGTTTCGCGTGAGGAAGAGGCATCGAACGATTACGAACTTCCTCCGCTGTCGCTCTTGAACGATCCAGAGCCGTTCCCGGTCGAGGATCACGAGCAGAAACTGCGCGAAGTGGCCGCGCTTCTGGAGAAGACGTTCCAGGATTTCGGACTGAACGTGAAGGTGGTCGGCATTCACACCGGTCCGGTTATCACTCAGTACGAAATTGCGCTCGAAACCGGTTTGCGGCTAAACAAGGTCACCACACTCGCCGACGACCTGGCATTGAACCTCAAAGTGCAAAGCGTGCGCATCGTGGCTCCGCTTCCTGGACGGAACACGGTCGGCGTCGAAGTGCCCAACGAGATTCGCCAGACGGTGCAACTCAAGGAACTTGTTAGCGCGCTGGGTGCTTCTCCGAAGGTCGCGAAGTTCCGGTTACCGATCTTCCTCGGCAAGGACGTAGAGGGCCGACCTCTGGCGTACGATCTCTCCACGATGCCACACCTCTTGATCGCGGGGAGCACCGGAACCGGAAAGTCGGTCTGCCTGAACACGATCATCGTCAGTTTGCTTCTGACGCGCCGACCGGACGAATGCCGGATGGTTCTGATTGACCCGAAGAAAGTGGAACTGACCGAGTACCGGCCAATCCCACACCTGATGACGCCCGTGGTGACCGACGACAAGAAAGCCGATGCGATTCTGGCCTGGGCGGTGGACAAGATGGAAGAACGCTACGAGTGGCTGCACCGCGCTCGCGTGAGGAACATCGCCAGCTACAACGAACTCCCTTACGAGGAAATCATCCGCCGGATGAACCCCGACAGCGAGGAGGAACTTCGCAACATCCCTCGCAAGATGCCTTACATCGTGATCGCGATCGACGAAGTCGGCGACTTGATGATGAAGATGAAGAAGGACATCGAGGGGAACATCATCATGCTGGCTCAGAAGTCGCGTGCGGCCGGCATTCACCTGATTCTCGCAACCCAGAAGCCGACGGTGGATGTGGTCACCGGACTTATCAAGTCGAACTTGCCCGCGCGCATTTGCTTCCGTGTCACCAACCGCTCGGATAGCGGCGTGGTGCTCGACGAGAAGGGAGGCGAGCGGCTACTTGGCGAGGGCGACATGCTGTTTCTGCAAACGGGCGTGCTCACGCGAGCGCAAGGGGCGTATGTCGAGACCAAGGAGATCGAGCGCGTGGTTAGCGCGGTGGCAACCGATTCGCCGAACTATGACAGCGAGTTGCTCAACCTCAAGACACGCGATCAGATGGAAAACGGCAGCGGCAGCGGCGAAGTGGGCGAGAAGCTGCGCGAACGCGACCCGCTCTACGAGCAAGCCGTGGAGATTGTCATTCGCGAACAGCGCGGAAGTACATCGTTACTTCAACGCGTGCTTGGCATCGGCTACGGCAAGGCGTCACGCTTCATCGACTACATGGCCGAAGACGGGATCGTCGGCGGTTACAACGGCAGCAACGCCCGACAAGTGCTCGTGACACCGGAGGAATGGGAGGGACGCAAGAAGGCGGCGGTCTGAAACAGAGAACAGAAGACAGAAGTCAGAGGACAGAAGAAAGAGAACAGAAGACAGGAATCAGCGGTCAGATTGGTTGACTCGGCTTTTCTGCTGCCGTTTCTGTCCTCTGTCTTCATGTTCTCTGGCTTTCTGAAAGTGGTATTGCGTATAGAGTGGGCGAATGATTACTATATGTCGATTCGCCCATTCACTCGACAGAGGTTCACGTCATGCCAGTTTCCGCAATTCCACCTGGTTACCACTCCGTCACACCGTACATCACGGTTCGCGGAGCCGCGAAGGCCATTGAGTTCTACAAGCAGGCATTCGGCGCAACCGAAGTGATGCGCTTCGCCATGCCCGACGGCACCATCGCACACGCGGAGATCAAGATCGGCGATTCGGTCATCATGCTCTGCGACGAGATGCCCGCGTTCGGCAATCGCGGGCCGGAAACGCTCGGAGGAGCCAGCGGCGGGCTGATGATCTATCTGCCGAACGTGGACGCGGCGTTCGCTCAAGCGGTCGCGGCCGGCGCGAAGGTGTTCAAACCGCTCCAGGATCAGTTCTACGGCGACCGATCCGGCAGCGTGACCGACCCGTTCGGCCACATCTGGACACTCTCAACGCACATTGAGGACGTGAGCGAAGAGGAGATGAAGAAGCGGTTTGAGGCGTTCAGCAAGGCGGCGTGATTCTTGGCGAACGACGTGGCCTTAGTTTTTGTGAGCTAGGCGTAAGCCCGACGGTTTTCACAAAAACGAGCCGCGACCGCGAGGGAGCGGAAACTCAACCGCTCCCTCGCGGTCGCGGCTCGTTCGGAGCGTCGCGAACTCGGCGGGCTGACGCCACGCCGTTCGCCAATCGCAACACCAACAAACCCAATCCAATTCCCAGCCAGTCGATCAACACATCCCGGACGCTCCCGGAACGGGGAGGCATGAATGACTGGCCGAGTTCGGTACCTATCGGATGAATGGCGAGCATCACAACAACCATCCAGAAGTGTGGTCGACGAATGGGGAGTAAGCCCGCGAGCACGGTGAGGAAAGCGTAAGCGCCCGCGTGGAGCCCCTTGGCGAGCAGGAACTTCAGCTCAAGTGAAAATCCACGCGCAACGGATTCCGGAACCGGATTAGGTTCGAGCAACTTCCACGTCCACAGCCCAAGAAAGAGCAGGAACGTGGCGAAAGCGCCAGCGGTCCTCATTGGCGAGATGAGCCGAGTTCGCGGAGCTTGGTCTTGAGGTACTTGGCGCGGGCGGCGTTGCGTTCCTCTCCGTCGAGCGAGTGACCCACGATCTTCTGGAGGTGGGCGGCTTGCGTGTGGATAAAGAGCTGGTTGACCGCGGTCGCCGGGATGTCGTCGATCAGGTGCAAGTGAATACCCAACCGCACGGCGGAGAGCAATTCCATCGTCTCCTCGGCGGTAATCATCGTGGCGCTGCCGAGCGTGCCAATGGCGCGTGCAACGCGGTCGTGTTCGGCTTGCTTGCGTTCCTTCATGATCGCGGATCGAGCTTGGCGTTCGTATTGCAAGATCGTGACAATCAACTCGCGGATTTCTCCCAGAATCTTCGATTCACTTTTGCCGAGCGTGACCTGATTCGAGATTTGGTACAGATCGCCAAAGGCTCGCGAACCCTCGCCGTGCAAGCCGCGAACAGCGTGATTGATCTTCTGAAGCGCCCGGAACACCTTGTCAATCTGTTTGGTTAACCCCAGAGCCGGCAAGTGAAGCATGACGCTGGCGCGCATGCCGGTTCCGACGTTGGTGGGGCACGCGGTCAGGTAGCCGAACTGCGTATGGAAGGCGTAGGTGAGTCGGCTTTCGAGTGCATCGTCAAGTGCGTCAATATCTTGCCAGGCTTCATCGAGTGCAAACCCGCTTCGGAGAACTTGCAGCCGCAGGTGGTCTTCCTCGTTGACCATCACACTGACGGATTCAGTGGAATCGAATGCAACTCCGCGAGGACCGTCCAGCCCGCCGGCGAGTTCGCGGCTGACGAGTTGTCGTTCGACGAGGAACTGCCGGTCGAGAGGAGAGAGGTTGGGAATGTCGAGGTATTCGAGTCGGCGCGGGACTTCAGGCTTGGCGAACGCCTCTTTTGCCCGTCCGACAACTTCGGTTTTCTGCGCGTGGGTCGCTCGGCCGCCAAAGGGCATGTCGGCGAGATTGCGGGCCA
>JAKEEV010000442.1 GCA_022616395.1 Planctomycetia bacterium
ATGTCGAGGAAGATGGTTGTCTCGGTCGCCTTCTGATCGTTGGGGAAGACGTGAATGACTCCGTGCTGAGTCGCAACGAACACGCGATTGCTTCCATCACCGGCGTGAGTGAGCACGATGGGCCGAAGCGGGTTCGGCTTGCCGGTGGTTGACTCGGCACTCCAGCCGCTCCACTTCAAATCCGGGAACGCGATCTCTGTTTTGAGTGCCAACGCGCTGTCATCGACGGGCGCGCCGGGAATTTGAGCCGGAATCACATTCAGCGTGCCCGCGGCCATGTCCGGCACAAGAATGCTGTTTGTGCTCGGCTGATAGCAAGTGTCCGCGGACTGCTTGAAGCCTTCGGTGACCAGCACTGGCTTTTCGCCCGGTCGCGGAATGACGAAGAGCTTGCCGGTCTTCCAGCTTGAGATGAACAGCCGCCCGTAGTAATCCCAGGTGAGGCCATCGGCTCCGTCCATACCATCAGCAATCTTCTCACTCGACCCGTCCGCGATCTTCACACGATAAAGATTGCCGTTGCCGAAGTCCGCGAGCAACAGGAACGATCCTCCGTCCATCGCCAGTCCGTTTGGAGTGTGCAGGCCGGCGATCTTCTTCGCGTCGGCGACGAGATCGACCCGCGGTTCTCCCTTCCCCTTGAACGGAGGAAGAACGATGCGATACACGGCCCCGCCAGTTCCCTTCAAGTCGCCGGAATCGCTGACGTAGATCGTTCCGGGGCCGAACCCGGAGTCCTGATTCACAACGATGTCGTTGAGGAACTTCGGTTCGGTGGGGAACTTCTTGGCGTCGACGAGCACTTCGGACTTTCCGCTGGCGCGATTGATGCGAAGCACTTTCGTCTTGTCGGTGACGTAGAGCCAGGGGCCAAAGACCGCGATGCCCTTCGGGTCATCGAGATCCTTCGTGAGCGTCGTGAACTTGCCATCGGCGACGACAACAACGGAGCCGTCACCGGCCTTGTCGAATTCGCCGATCATGGTGACGTAAATCTTGCCGTCCGGCCCGACCGCGACCGATTCGGGGTTCTTCAACCCGGTGGCGAGTTGCTTGGACTCCGCAGCGCCAACGACCGCCGGCGCAGCAAGCAGCACAAGTGCGAGCGAGAGAAAACGCTTCATCGCGAGTAATCCTCACAGGAAGGGATGCCGGGATAGTGTCCGGGGAACTGAAGCAGAGGGCAAGGGGCCAGCGGAACGCTGCACCCGAGAGAACCGCGACACGAAGGAGGAGGCGAGACCCGGTTGCTACTTAAAGAGTGTAGACTCATCGACTTCACACCTGCTTTGATTCTTGTCGCCCGCAGTTGGTGCCAAATGAGCGAAAAAGAAGCGTTCGGGGCTGTTGTCCGAGCACTCCGCCAAGCCCTTGGCTGGTCGCAAGAGGAATTGGCTGATTGTGCCGGTTTGCACCGAACGTACATCGGCGGAATCGAACGTGGTGAACGGAACGTGAGTTTGGAGAACATCCACAACATTGCAAGAGCTCTGGGCACATCGGCCGGCCGGCTACTGACAGATGCCGACAAATTACTCGACGGATGAGGTATGTCGATGGAACAGATTGTGTATTGCGGGAAGAAGATCAAGTCTCGATCCAAATTCATCCCGAAGGGCGGACACCGTTGTTTCCACCTCGCTGGTCACGAGGGGCGCTGCCACGAGTTCCCGTATTTGGTCCACTTGAACAAGGAGGCTCCCCGGATTGAGAAGAAGATTATCCGTGACTCGACAATGACGACCGGCGCATCTTGGAAGAGTGAGGATGCCGGTCCGAACCGCATCCGCCGCTGGGTGATGTTGTTGTCAGACAAGCAACTTGGGAAGTTAGGGGTCAACATCAGCAAGCTGAAACCAGTCGTCGTCTCGAAACTGCGGGAGAAGGCGGCAACGTACGAGGCATGTATGGATGTCGCCAAGAAGCTAACGTGGCTGGCATACGGCGTCGCGGGTTGTCCGCTTCCGCCCGACCCGATCCGGCAGTATTTGGAAAAACTGTTCGGGCCGATCATCGCAGGTTCCACGACTTGCTTGGTCTGCAAAGGGCCTCTCGATTACACGGATTTCGCGAAGGCACAACGGGGAAAGGCGCTAATCGAGACATCGCACAGTAACCCCCGACTCCACACTCCTGACAACGTCGGGTTTGCGCATCGGGACTGCAACATTGCACAGGGGAACAAGACTCTGGACGAATTCTACACCTGGGTCGCCGACATTCTGCGACGGACGGGACGCACAGTTACCTGATTACAGTTCCGGCTCTTTCCCAGTCATCGTCCGGAGTAGCGCCAGCGACTCGTCTCGTTTCCTGAGTAGTTCGCGGAACGTGTTTACTCGGTTCGTCCACGGTCCCTTGCCGTGGAGTAACGGCACTTCGAGTTCCAGCAAGCGGTTCCCGAGAGTGCCGAGCGTAGATTGAACGAAGACCAGATTCCGCAACTGCATCTTCACCGAAGGAAGAGTGAGCGCGAACATCAGTTCAAATGGATCAATCACAGACGTATCCGTGATGCTGATAATGCGGAAATGGCTTTGCACCACGCACCGATAGTTCGATTTTGTTAGCAGTGCCGTCGCCCCAATTCGATAGCGACCATCCACTACCACCAACACGTCGCCTGGTTGAAGGTTCTGTTGTGGGGCGTACTCGTTGTACACCTCTTCGCTCACCGATTTGGTCGGGTCCACCGACACCTCGAAGTTATTCACGTCCGAGGTGCGAACGAAGGGAATGTCGCCTGTGCCGTACGCCTGAGAGCCAACTTCGTGACCCTTGCGCACAGTTAATACCTTCTGTTCACGTAGTTGACCGATCGAGACGAGTTTCGCTCCAGAGACGAGTGACTCTTCCTCACCGGTCAATTCCCGATCAACGTAGTAACGCGGCACAAGGTATTCGGGGTGTCTGAGCCGCACACGCGACCATCCAGCCGTGCCCTTCTTGGTGAGGGCGACGAAGTCGTCGGGGTACGGCGTCCCGTCCGCAAAGTGTGTCCGACCACGGCGGTCGTGACCACAGTGAATCGCCACGGCTACACGCACCTGCTCAATCTTGTCCGGTGCCTGCGGTTCTGCCGGAAACTTCTCGAAAAACAGGACGTTGGTCTTTGTGTCGGTGCCAGGTTGGAATGTCGTTCGTGGACAGTCTAGTAACGCTGTGATTCGGCCTTTCGTCCGCAACCACTGCCAAATGTAACCCGTTCGCTTGTTGCCGAAGAGCCCTTCCGGCAGAACGATCCCCATCCGGCCACCCGGCTTGAGCCGACGTACGCACAACTCGAGAAACAAGAGTTGTGGATCCTGTGTTCCCGACACGACATCGGTCTGTTGCCACCGCTTGCCCTTCTTGTGTTCGACCCACTGGTGCGCGAGATCATAGTGCCGAAGGATGTCCTTGTCGCGGACACCGATCTTCGTTCCGAATGGTGGGTTGGTGAGAACCACGTCGAATTGGGCATCCCTCACCTGCGGAGCATCGAGGGAGAGCGAATTCAGGTTGTACAATTTGGCCCGCTTGCCACACGTAACAGTCAGCAAGGCCGACGCAATTCTGAATAGGTCGTGGTCTTTATCAACCCCGACGAGGTGGCCGGTGATGCCCCTCCCCGCTGACTTCTCGTGTCGGTATTGATCAGCCTCGGCCAAGAACCCACCGGTCCCACAAGCCGGATCGAGAACGGTTTCGTGCTCTTGGGGCGCGACAATGTTCACCATCGCACGCACCAAGGACCGAGGCGTAAAGAACTGTCCTTTGTCACCACGCAGTCTTGGACCGATGAGGGCTTGGAAGGCATCACCAAGAACGTGAGCGGGCGACTCCGAGAGTCGCACTCCTTCAAGAATCCGAAAGGATTCCCTCAGAGCTTCGTCGCCCATGCCGAAGTGATCTTGAGGATCAACGACGTTTGGGTAACTCCTCTTCAGGAGCGGAAGCAGAGTAACTTGCGACGTTGCATTTCCAGAGAGGAATTGGCTGAGTGGGTTCTCCCCCCCATTTACTTCGACCGAGAGTTTGACCAAGAGCAGGAGGGAAAGATCTGAGACAAGCCGTTCAGCGCGGCTCGCTTGGCTGTTTGTGTAGAGATGGAAGTAGAGCTTGCGAAACGCTTCAGAGAGACTTTCGACACCACCAACTGGCGGGTCTGACTCAAACAAGGAGAGCTGCTTTGATTGTTGCTGAACGCCGGAGGAGCGCGTCACGGGTGGGTCTCCGTGCCCAATAGTGATGACTATGAGTATTTTTACACGAAGTGGAAGTATAGTCAAGAGAAAAACCGCGGTTGCCGGAAGCAATTCGCCAAGTTTCGCTCACCCACC
>JAKEEV010000443.1 GCA_022616395.1 Planctomycetia bacterium
AGGCGGCGGGCGGGAAGACGTTCGTCGAGCAGAAGGATCTCAACGGTCCCAACGCGGTCAACTTCCAGTTTGTCAAGGTGATGTTCGAGTCGGCAGACCGCGACGGAGACGGGAAGATGACCCGCGCCGAGTTCGACGGCTACTTCGACCTCCAGGAGAGCTTCCGCAACATCGCGGTCAGTTTGACTCCCGCGGTGCAAACGCCGACGCTCTTCCAGTTGCTCGATGAGAACCGCGATGGTCGGCTGAGCGTTCGCGAACTTCGGACCGCCTGGAACCGGCTGATCGTTCTGGAGCAGCCCGGTGCCGAGGTGATTACGAAGAACATCATCCAGCCAGCGGTAACTCTGCGTCTGACGCGCACCTTCGACCGGCAATTCGTCCAACCGGCAGGGGGTTTTTACCCCGGTGGTAACCCGAACCAGGTGGTGGTGCCCACGAAGGGGCCGCTGTGGTTCCGCAAGATGGACCGCAACGGCGATGGCGATGTGTCGCGGATGGAATATCTGGGCACCAAGGACGAGTTCGACTTGCTCGACGCGGACAGCGATGGCCTCATCAGCCTGGAGGAAGCTGAAGCGTTCGACAAGAAGATGCGCGAGAAGGACGAGAAGTGAGAGTGTGAGTGTGCGTGAAAACCCACGCGGCGGGCATTTGTTGCCCGCCGCGTTCCTTTTGTTGGAGTTCCGCCTTTAGGCGGCTCTGAAAACCACGAAGACCGGCTAAAGCTCTGACTCCAACAAAAACAGGACTCACCCCACGCGAACCTTGCTCTGTCCGATTGTGGCGAGGTGCCATTCCACCGTCAGGCGCAAGCCTTCCTCGAAGCTCACTTGAGGGGCGTAACTCAAATCAGCGCGTGTGCGGCGGATGTCGGCTTTCGAGAACTTCACGTCTCCCGTTCGCGGGGGCGCGAAGCCCGGCGCAAGATCGGTGCCCAGAATCCGGTTGAGTTCCGCGACCAACTCCAGGAGCGTGATGCTTCGCCCGGTGCCGACGTTGTAGACGTTCCCAGACACCTCCGGTGCTTCCGCGGCTCGCAGAAGCGCCTGCACCGCGTTGGCCACATAGGTGAAGTCGCGCGACTGTAAGCCGTCTCCCTGAATCGTGGGTGCTCGACCAGCGGCCATCGCGGAGGTGAATAGCGCGATGACGCCTGAATAAGGACTATCGGAGCGCTGACGCGGGCCGAAGATGTTGAAAAATCGCAGCCGGACTGTTTCGAGGCCGTAAGTGTGGGCGAACGCCTGCATGTAGAGTTCGCCAGCGAGCTTCGCGGCGGCGTATGGCGATTTCGCGACAGCCGGCAAGTCTTCGGCCTGCCCGCCCGGCGAACTATACCCGCCATAGGCGCTGGAACTGGCCGCGTAGACGACTCGACGCACACCGCTTTTGCGCGCTGAGTCAAGCAAGTTCAAAGTTCCCGTGGCGCAGGCCGCGTGTGTGTTGGCGGGGTTTTCCACACTGCGAGCCACCGACGCGAGTGCTCCGAGGTGGTAGATCACGCCAGTTCCCTGAACCGCGCGCGCCACCGAGGAGCAGTCCGTGAGGCTCCCTTCGATCACTTCCACATTGGGGAATGGAGCGAGATTGGCGCGCAAGCCGGTACTGAAGTCATCGAGTACGCGCACCGGCCGCCCGCGACGAACCAGTCCTTCGACGAGATGCGAACCGATAAACCCGGCTCCGCCGGTGACCAGTGACAGTTCTTCCATGATTGCTCGCTGTGCTCGCTTCGCTCGCAGTGTGAGTGCGAGTGTGAGTGAAAGGCAAGACTCGGCACCGGTAAGGTGTTCTGTCTTATCTCACACTCACACTCGCACTCACACTGGCGCTGGATGGAGGGTGAAGATTGCCAGTTCGGGGCGGACTCCGAAGCGGAATCTCCAGCCGAAACCGACTCCGGTGTTCACATACAGATGTCCGTCTCGGTAGGGGTAAAGTCCGGCGGCCCATCGGCGGGCTTTCTTCCCCAGAAGCAATCGCCCCAGTCCCGGCCAGTTCACTTGCCCGCCATGCGTGTGACCGCTGAGGATGACATCGGCTCGGTGATCGGCGAGTTGTTCGGCGGTCTGCGGATTGTGGGCAAGCACAACGCGCGGCGAATCTGGACAGGCGCCGCAAAGGGCCGCGTGCGGATCAGATTCTCCGCTCCACAGATCATCGACTCCAGCGACGAGCAATCCCACCTTGTCGCGCTCAAGGCGCACCGCTCGGTTGCGCAGGACCGTCACGCCCTCGGACGTGAGCGCATCGGTCACTTCCTGATGTAGTCTCGGATAGCGGCGCACCCCCCGAGACGTATGAACCGAAAAGTCGTGATTCCCAAGCACCGCGAACACGCCCATCGGCGCTCGCAGAAAGCGGAAGAGTTTCGCTGCCATCCCGATGTGTTGGGGTCCGCGGTCGATAAAATCGCCAGTCAGCGCAATGAGGTCGGGTTTCTCCGAGGCCGTGCGCTCGATGGCCTCTTCCAGGTAACCAGCCGGGATGTGCGGGCCACAGTGGAAGTCGGTCAGTTGGGCAATTCGCAGCCCGGTGAATGCCGCTGGGAGTCCGCGCACGGGAAGCGATATGCGGTTGATGGCCAGCCAGGTTGGCTCGACGTGATAAGCATAACCGAGCCGCGCCCAAGTTCGCCCCACAACGCGCGCCAGCCGACCGATCACTCCCGGACGCGCGGCAACTTTCGGGGCGAAATCCGATCCTCGCCCCCGGACAGGTAACAAGCCGGTAACCGGCATGACTGACGAACCTCTGGAAGAATGGACCCGGAAGATTCTAGAGTAATCTTGGATGGTGGGCGCGGGCGAAACGATGCGAAAAAAATGGGGAAAAGTCAAGCGGGACGGATTGTCCGTCCCGCGAGTCGAGGGAGCCTGAGTCAGAGAGGCTGCTAACTCTTTGGTCCTGGCCCCTTCTTGGGTGGCGGGGGAGCTGGCTTGTCGTCGTCCTCCTCGTCTTCCTCGTCTTCATCTTCCTCATCGTCGTCGAGGTCGTCGTCGAAGTCGTCGTCGAATTCGTCGTCGAATTCATCGTCATCGAACTCATCGTCGTCGTCGAATTCGTCGTCGTCGAACTCGTCGTCGTCGAACTCGTCATCGTCATCGTCGTCGAAGTCGTCGTCTTCCTCTTCATCTTCTTCGTCGTCCTCGTCATCGGCGGCGACAATCAGCGGAAGCGTTGGCTCCTCAGGCCAAGGTGACCGCACTTCGGTCGGATCGAGGCCCGGCATCACTAGCAGGGCGCGTACGGACATGCGGGCATTCCTCGTGTACGGGGTAACGGCCAGCGGCCTGATGGCCCCACTGCTATCGGCGTCCGCCGGCCCAAGTTCCAGTATCGAATCGATGCGCGGGCATCTTCCCGCGGTTAGATAGAGTCGTATCATCCGTGGACTCGTGGCGCGTGAGTCTGGTTCGCCACGCGTGAGTTGGGTGACCGTTGCACTCCAACTCGCTTGCCACTCAGTCCGGTCAAAGGTAGACGCTTCTTAGTAAACCCCCTGGAGGGAGTCAAGCATTCCAACGGGATTTCCAAACTTCCGCAAGACGATATGAAATCGTCTCTTGCGACAACTTCGCGAAGGAATCTTACAATTCCTCTCTCCAGACTTTTCCCGCGATGAGATGCCGACATGCCCGACACGCAACAAGCCGAACCACCCGCGACCCAGCCCGATTGGGGACTGGTGACCAATGGCCGAATGCGCGACCTCGGTCCGCGCTACATCGAAACGCCGCCCGATCCTTACGCCCCGGATGCTCCGATTATCGCCGAGCCGTGGAACACGGTCACCGCCACGTTCTTTATCTGGATTGCCCTCTACTGGCTATGGCAACTTCGCGGGCGCTATCGCGAATTCCCTTTCCTCTGCACTTGCATGCCGATTCTGCTCGCGGGCGGCGTTGGCGGGACGTTCTTCCATGCGACGCGGGTCTCGAAGTATTTCTTCCTGCTGGATGTTGTTCCAATCTCGCTGTTGGGCATCCTCGGTTCGGTGTACGTGGCCTATCGGCTGTGGGGTCGTGGAGCGTGGTGGTTGTTCTTGCCCGGAGTGGCGGTGTTCTACTTCGCGGTGAACCGCCTGTTCTTCCGCTTCATCGGTCCGGTCAGTATGCAGTTGAGCATCAATCTCTCATATGCTTCGCTGGCACTGGTCGTGCTGACGCCGATTGTGCTGATGCTGATTCGCACGCGATTCCGGTACGGCGGCTGGGTGGTGGGCGGGTTGGTGAGCTTCGCGATTGCGTGGATGTTCCGACTCATTGACCGCGACATGGGACCGTATCTGTCGATGGGCAGTCACTGGCTCTGGCACACCTTCGGAGCGATTACGACTGCGCTCGTCATCTACTACTTCTACAAGGTCGAAGGCGAGAAGGTGGAAGCGAAGCCGAACGATGAGCGCAGAGAAGACACGGTGAAGACAGAAGACAGAAGCGAGTGATCCGCAGATTTCGCAGATAGACACAGATTGAAGACAAGACGACAGAGATCAGAGGACAGAAATCTGCTTTCTGTCCTCTGTTTTGCAATCTGCGTTCATCGGCGAAATCTGCGGATAAAACTCTTCACTTCTGATCGTGCCGTTCTTCTGCGTTGATCGTGCGGCTCGTGTCTTCGCAAATGCTGGGTGAGTCTGCTACAACATCTCTCCAGGCACTTCGGAGATTCCGCCATGCTCACGCTTGTGAAGTATTCGATTGGCGTCGGGGACCGGTTCGCGCATCAGGCGAAGGCTCAGCTCCGCGCGTGTATGCTTGCAGCCGAACATGGAGTGGAAGTGATTCCCGTCTGGAACAAGTCGAATCGCGAACACACGATCATTGGCTCCGAACCTGCCAGCGTGCGCGCTTCAGCCGATGCCGCAGTGCAGGAACTCGGCTGGACGAGAGCCTATCACGTTGACGCCGACCATATTCGCCTCGAAACAGTTGATCGTTTCATCCCCGCGAGCGACTTCTACACGATTGATGTTGCCGATTCCATCGGCCACGCGGCGGAACCCAGCGCGGTGAAGGCGTTCGTGGATCGGCACGCGGATCTCGCCGACGGGTTATCCAATTCGGTGTATGTCCGCGGTCCCGATGGCCGCGAGATTGGCCGAATTCTTCCCCCAGGAAGCGCCGAGACGTTCGGGATCACTCGCGCGGACATTGAGCGCGTCGCGGCGAAGTACCTGAAGGCGGTGCAGGATGCAGGAGCAATTTACCGCAAGATCGCGGCGGCGAAAGGCGCGGGGAATTTCATCACCGAAGTGTCGATGGACGAGACCGACGCTCCGCAAACGCCGCCTGAGTTGCTGCTCATCCTCGCTGCGCTCGCGGACGAGAAAGTTCCGTTGCAAACCATTGCTCCGAAGTTTACTGGGCGGTTCAACAAGGGCGTGGACTACGTCGGGACCCTTCCGCAATTCGAGAAGGAGTTTCGAGACGACCTTGCGGTGATCGCGTTCGCAGTGAAGTCGTTCGGACTGCCCGCGAATCTGAAACTGAGCGTGCATTCCGGCAGCGACAAGTTTGCGCTATACCCCATCATGCGCAAGGCGATTCGCGACACCGGAGCCGGACTTCACCTGAAGACCGCAGGCACAACGTGGCTGGAAGAGGTGATTGGCCTCGCTGAGAGTGGCGGAGATGGTCTGGCTTTGGCGAAGGAAATCTACACGGGCGCTTTGAAGAAGAAAGCCGACCTCTGCGCTCCGTACGCAAGTGTCATCGACATTGACGAGACGAAATTGCCGACCGCGGAGACAGTGAACGGCTGGAGTTCGGAGCAGTTCGTCAGCGCGCTTCGTCACGATCCCGCGAACCCCGCGTTCAACGCATCGCTCCGTCAGTTGGTTCACGTGGGCTTCAAGATCGCGGCTCAGATGGGCGACCGCTACCTGAAGATGCTCA
>JAKEEV010000048.1 GCA_022616395.1 Planctomycetia bacterium
AAGCTCGGCAAGGAACTGGCGGGCGTGACTGTGCTCAGCGGCGGAACCGACGGCGAAGATGGTCCGACCGATGCAGCCGGAGCGGTCGCGGACGAACAAACTTCCGCGCTTCTGATGCAACACGGCTACTCCGTCGAAGACTACCTTCGTCGCCACGACACGTATCACCTGTTCGACCGCGTGGGAGGGCTGATCCGCTCTGGGCTAACCGGGACGAACGTGATGGACGTGCGAGTGATCCTCGTGCGCTGAGTTTCGCGCGGACTTGGGGCGAATTGTGGACTTCCACGCTTGACGAGAGACGAATTACTATAGTATTCTTTTGTCCACTTATCGGTGAGCGTCGAGGCGTCAGCCCGACGGTGCCATGAGTGGAGAATCGGAGCGAGGTCTTGATATACTTACGTTCACATGAGGATGGGTTGTGTAACACGTTTTCCTAAATGCAACTCGCCGAAGTAAGCCTGTGAGCCGGGCCGGGTGTTTTTCAGAGCCGCGACCGTCAGGGAGCGCTCTTGCTTCCGCGCTCCCTGACGGTTGCGGCTCTGAAGTGCCGCTTGCCGAGCGGCACCTACTTGGAAGCACCTATGACGTTCAAGCGACGATCTGTTGTGCAACCCGTTTTCCAAAATGCAACTTGGCCTTGGTGTGGTCCGCTCGCTCGGCGAGCGGGTCGTCGGCAGGCAACTCCCTGCGCAATCCAGTCAGCTCGGATGTGAAGATTTTGCCACGGACGCGAAGCGCGTTGTAATTCCTACAGAGCGAATGCCGCGTTCGGCGCTGTTTTTTCCTCTTGACTGCATAATGAGTTTTGGCGGTGTGAGTCGCGGAGTCGCATTCAGCGCATTTGAGGATTTGGCACACCGCGTGCTATCACTTCATGTATTCTCGACCGGGCCGCGAAGCGGATTGTCACGGGCCGGAACAGAAGAGGCACGCATCGCGCGGCCGGAACCGCGCGGCGCAGCTCCCGCGATTCCTCGACTGCGCCAGCAGTGAAGAATTGCGGACAACCGGCGGTTGTGGGTAGCGCGAGGAGATGCGGAAGAACCGCGTCACTGGCGCGATCCGCGACCGGCCGGTTGTGTTTTTCATTTCACAAGCAGATCCTTCAAGAGCGTGTTCGCGGCCTTCTCGATTTCCACCGACGAGTTCACCGCAAGATAGCTGGAGCGGGCCCGCCAGGTCTCATAGCCGCCGAGCATGTGTTGAGCCGGTGTGGGAAGATAGCCGTTGTAGCCGTTGGCAAGCGACACCACGCACGTTGTCTTGAACACGCTGTTCTTCTTGATCGAAATCCCAATCTCGGCGAACACTTCGCAAGGGATCGCGACGATCGCGCACTCGTCGATGAGCAACACCTGAATTTGCACCTTCACCTTGTCCGGGTATTTCGCCAGGAGCACCGTTTCGCGCGCGTAAATCTCTTCGAGTCCCTTCAACTCGCGTCCCTTCGCTTTGTCCAGAATGCCCTCCGCGCGCTTCACATCGGCCGCGGTCGGCTTGCGCACGCCCAGTTCCAGTTCCATCGAGGCGCGCTTGAGCCGAACTCTGTTGGTGTGGTCGGCCTTGTCGATGGCCTTCACCGCGGCGGTCGCAACCGCGTCCGCGACCGTGCGCGAACGCTCGCCTGGTTTGAGTTTCAGAGCAGCCGCGCGGAAGTTGATGTTGTTCACATCACCGCTGGTTCCGTTGGAGAGCATGCCCATGAAGTCTTTCCCGGCCTTCAGCTTCGCGCCGACAAGATCGGCGAACACGCCGAAGTAGTCCGCGGAAAGCGCGGGCATGTCGCCGACGTAGTGGAGCGAGTAGTTGGCGAAGAGTGCCATCGGTTTGTCGTCGGCGGTGCGAAGTGACAGCACCGTGACTCGCGGATCGATTGGCCCGGCCGGTTCCACGAGATTCGCGCTCATGCGCGGCGGGTTCATCTTTACCTTGTCGGTGTCTCCTCCAAACGGATCGAGGTTCTTCACTCCGTCCTTCATCTTCCATCGGCGGTTGAAGACTTGTTTGGGTTCCTCCGCGACACCCCACGCGCACTTCGCCGGCGCGAGCTTGCCGTGTGCCTTCTCGATGCCGTCAGCAATCTTCCGCGTGAGGAACTTGATGTACGCTTCGTCCGGTTCGCTCTGGAAGACACCCGCGACGGTCGGCGCGCTGTGCGTGTGAGTCGCGGAGATCAGAATGTTCGCTGGTGGGATGCCGGTTAACTTCGCGGCGCGTGCTTTCGCGTCCTCAATGATCTGGCGCGGAATCATGCAGCTATCCACAACCACGATAGCGAGCTTGGTAGTGCCATCATCGAGTACCAGGCAGCGCGCGTGAAGCGGATCGTTGGCGGAAGTCGCCTTGCGGTCGGCCATTCCTCCGTTCACCGAGATGGGGAACTTTTCTGGCGTGATATCCATCGCGAACGCGCCAGCGCGCAACTCCGCCTTCTTCGGTTGAGTCGCGACCGATGTTGGCGTCCACAACGCGACCGCGATTGCCACCGCGAGGAGAGTGAATCGAAACATGATCGTGCCCTACTTCGGTTTTGGATCGGCGAGTGTCTCCAGATACGCGAACAAGTCGACTATCTCGGCGTTGGTGAGTTTATCGAGCAGCCCCACGGGCATCAGTGATAACTCAACCTGCTTTTTGGAAGCGATGTTATCGCCCGCGATGCGCACCGTGGTGTTCGCGTCGGTTTGCAGAATCACTCCACTGGTGGCTTCGTACACGAGAATGCCGGTGTAAGTCTTCTCATCGAGGGTTGTGATTCTCGTCGCTCGGTAGCGTGCCGGAACATCTTTGGTTGGCTGGAGGATTGTGGTGAGCAGATCGTCTCGGTTGAATCGCTTCGTGACTCCGGCAAGTGGCGGGCCGAGCGCGCGTCCACCATCGTGACACGCGGCACAACTCGCCTTCGCGAACGCAACTCGCCCGCGCCGGGGGTCTCCTTGCGCCCAGTTGATGCCCGCGGCCCGTTTCTTCCACTTCTCGGCATCGAAGTCATCGGAAGCTTCGAGCCAGGCAGCGAAATCGGGACGGATCGTTGCCAGCCACTTGGTCCAGGCGCGTGGGTCGGCTCCGAACTTCCGCCCCGTCCGCTTCTCCAGAAGTTCGACGAGCGCTGCGTGTGTGAGCTTGTCCTCGGGAGGAAGTCGCCGCAGCGCCTTGATCGCGCGGGGAATATCGCCCTGCGACTTGACGGGAGGAAGTTTCATCAGCGCGACCGCCGAGAGGCGGACGGACTCTGGATTCAATGATTCCAGACCGGCGAGGAACTTTTCCGTATCGCCTTCGACGGGGCTTTTCGCCAGAACCGCGAGTATCGCATCCTCCAGTTCTGGTTGCTTCCAGAGCAGCCGTTCCACGATTGGCCGATGCACATCTGATGGTAGCTCTCCGAGCAAGCCGACTAACTCCGGTGTCCAGGTGAATCCGCGTTCGGTCACTGCGAACGCGAGAAACGCCCTGGCTGCCTTGTCGCGCGGAATCTTCAGAGGCTTGACGAACAGAACGTGTTCCGGTCGGCCGAAGTCGGCAGACACGAGTATTTCGTTGCCCAGATCCGGGATTAACTC
>JAKEEV010000444.1 GCA_022616395.1 Planctomycetia bacterium
CTGTCAGCGAACCAACGAGCCGCGACCGCAAGGGAGCGAGTGCTTCTGCACTTGAGCGACTTTGTACCTCCCAACGAGCGACGATGAGACTCCATCTTCCTCCGGACTGGAAAATCCCGCCTGTCTTCGCCAACCGCGTTGGAGACACGGCCGGGCGACAACGGGCGATGGCCGCGGACGGGCATCTGTTGCTCGTTCTCCATGATCCACCCGTGCCCGGTCCTCCCGAGCGAGCCGGACGACCATTCTGGCGCGATCCGAGCGGAAAGTGGCGCTCAACTCCATCAGACGATGGCCTCCCGGCGCTCAAGCGGCACGTAGCGGCCTTCGCGGAGCGCGTGGAAGTGTTGGAGAGGCAGTGGCAGATAGCCGGGACCGCCGAAGAATACTTCAAGCTGCTGCGGACTCTCGCTCCACTCCACCGAACCGTCCGGAATCTACACGCGACTCTTCAGCAAGCGCGCGAACTGGTCCCGGCCGACCGCGACCTGATCAACCTGCGTGACCAGGCGGGAGAGATTGAGCGAATGGTCGAGTTGCTTCACGGTGACGTCAAGAACGGGCTGGACTTCACCATCGCTCATCAGGGCGAGCGGCAAGCGGAGCGAACTTACGAAATGGCGGTCTCGGCTTACCGGCTGAATCTCCTGGCTGCGGCGTTCCTCCCGGCGGCGACTCTCAGCGCGATCTTCGGTATGAACCTCGCGCACGGCCTGGAACCGGGCGACCTCCCTCCGTGGGTTTACTTCTGGGGCGTTCTGATCGGCGGACTGATATTCGGGTTGCTACTTGCTCGGGTCATCGCGCGCCCACCGGCTCCGATTACCCGACCTGATGTGAAGGGAACAAGGAAGTTGAGGTAGAAGGGCGCGGACGCGATGGTGTGCCCTCACCCGCCGCTATTCGCGGAGCGAAGCGCTCCGTTGCGGCGACCTCTCCCCGCAGGAGCGGGGAGAGGTGGGGCGCTTGCAGTTCCGATGAGCTAGGCGAAAAGTGCAAGACCCCATACCTCGCCCCGCTCCTGCGGGGCAGAGGTATTATCCCCAGTTTTTTGGGTCGAAGTCGTTGTTGGGTGTGGTAATCGTTTCTGGCACGGAAGACAACCCATCGGGTCTGATACGGAATCGCGTTGAA
>JAKEEV010000445.1 GCA_022616395.1 Planctomycetia bacterium
GAAGCGCGCCGAAGAGTGTTTCAGGTGCTCGTCGAACAGTGCCCGGCGGAACACACCGGGCTTGGCGTTGGCACGCAACTTGGCCTTGCGGTGGCGAAGTCGCTGGCGGTCGCGTGTGTGGAAGGGAAGTTACCTTCCCCAGAACTTGCAATTCGCGTGGGTCGAGGAGAGCGCTCCGCGATTGGCGTTCATGGCTTTGATCGCGGCGGGTTACTTGTTGATGCGGGGAAATTGCCCGGCGAAGGCGTTTCCCCGATGCTTGCGCATGTGGAACTTCCCCGCGAATGGCGCGTGGTGCTCTTCACGCCGCCGGGTTCAACTCAGTGGCACGGCCATCACGAACGACGCGCGTTCGCAACTGCCACCAGAGGCAACCCGGACGCACTCCGGCAACTTGCGGAGTCCGCGCTTCGCAGCGCTGGGCAATGTGACATCGACCATTTCGGTGAAGCAGTTTACGAGTTCAACCGAAGGGCTGGCGAACCATTCGCGACAGCGCAAGGCGGAATGTATGCATCGCGTGAGATCGAGGCGTTGATCGCGGATGTGCAGAGTTGCGGCGTTCGCGCAGTGGGGCAAAGTTCGTGGGGTCCAACTGTGTTCGCGATTGTCGGTGACAGTGACACCGCGCTGTCACTGGTGTTGCGGTTCAGAAGTCGCGTGCCGACAAGCGTGACGCGAGTGAGCGCGGGGCATCGGGTGGAAGGAAGTGGGGAAGGGTAAGCCGGATTGAGATTCAGACCCCTCACCCGCCGCTACGACTGCCGTAAGACGGCAGTCTGCGGCGACCTCTCTCCAGCGGGGAGAGGTCGCCGCAGCGGAGCGCTTCGCTCCGCTAAAGCGGCGGGTGAGGGGCTTCTCTTCCCTCAGTCCGCGAGCCAGTAGCGGATGATGCAGTAGAGCGCCTGGAAGGCGTCCTTCAGGCGGATTTTCTTTCCTTCCTCGTAGGTGCGACCGGAGTAGCTGATCGGCACTTCATACACGCGCCACGGAGGCTGGCCCTTCCGCTTGCGGGCAATCTTCGCGGTCACTTCCGGCTCGAAGCCGAACCGATTGCTCTTGAGCTTGATGCTCTGAATCACTTCGCGCTTGAAGACCTTGTAGCACGTCTCCATGTCGGTCAGGTTCAGGTTGGTGAACCAGTTCGACAGCATCGTCAGCGCCTTGTTGGCGACCGAGTGCCAATAGTAGAGCACGCGGTGACTCTCTCCGATGAATCGCGAGCCGATCACCACGTCCGCACGGCCATCGAGAATCGGCTGAATCAGTTTCGGATACTCCGCCGGGTCGTATTCCCAGTCAGCATCTTGCACGATGACGACATCGCCGGTGCAGTGCTTGAATCCTTCTCGCAGAGCAGCTCCCTTGCCCTTGTTCTTGGGCTGATGGATGACGCGGACGTTGTCGTACTGCTTTTCCAGTTGAGTGAGGATTGCGGGCGTGCCATCTGTCGAGCAGTCATTCACCAGGATGAGTTCCTTGGGAATCTCGACGGCCTGCACTCGGCGAACCAGTTCGGCCAGCCAGCGTTCCTCGTTGTAAACGGGAATGACCACCGACAGCTTGAAGCCGGTTGGAATGGGGTAGACGCCGATGTGCCGGCAGACTGCTTCGCCAAGCAACTGGTGAAGCAGGGCCACGCGAGCATTCGGATTGGCGACGACATGAGCCAGAAGCGGGGCGAGGTCTTCGGGTTTCTCCATGGGCTTGTCCACAACGGGAGCCTCCGGTGCCAAAGCAGTCGTCATGCGTGAAATCCTCCGCGGGCGCACACAAGGTTGGGAAAGAGCAGCCTGCTCCTTTCACCGAGGGGTGTAACCAAGTTGTCTGGGTCTTGACCCAGCCGGCTAACGCCGGCGGTTCGACAACGCCCCGTCGAACCGCCGGCGTTAGCCGCTGGGTGGTGAGTTACCCAAGAAAAAACTGGATGCACCCTCACCGAGTCGGCGGGCAAGCCGGCTTGACACATTCACCCACAGTAACGTAGGGATAGCATACTTTCGTCAACCCCGATTGAAAAACAACCCCGACTTTCGGCTTGACATGCATGGAGGCGACCGCGTTGAAACCGAGCACACATTCCGCAGCCGATACCCCACCTTCTCCCGTTCCGCTGTGTGATATTCAAGCCCAATATCGTTCGCTGAAGGATGAAATCGACGCGGCCGTGTTGCGTGTGCTCGGCTCCGGGCAGGCGATTTTAGGGCCGGAAGTCGCGGCGTTCGAGCAGGAAATCGCTTCGTTCTGTGGTGCTCAGTTCGGTGTGGGGTGCGGTTCGGGAACTGATGCTCTGGTGCTGGCGCTTCATGCTCTGGGCATCGGACCGGGCGATGAAGTTATCGTTCCGCCGTTCACGTTCTTCGCGACGGTCTCTTCCGTGTGTCGCGTGGGAGCAACACCGGTGTTCGCGGACATCGACCCGATCACGTTCAACCTCGACCCGAACCTGATCGAAGCGAAGATTTCGCCGAAGACGCGAGCCATCATGCCGGTTCACCTCTTCGGTCAGTGTTGCGAGATGGACGCGATCTGGCAAATTGCCGAAGACCACCAGTTGTTCGTTGTGGAGGACGCGGCCCAGTCGTTCGGCAGCGAGTATAAGGGGAAGCGGTGCGGTACGCTCGGCATCTCGGCGTGCCTGAGCTTTTATCCCACCAAGAATCTCGGCGCTCTGGGTGACGCGGGACTCGTGACGACAAACGATCTGGCCACCGACAAGAAGCTCCGGGCGCTGAGAGTTCATGGCTCGGAGGTGAAGTATTACCACAAGTTCATCGGTTACAACATGCGGTTGGATGCGGTCCACGCCGCGGTGCTGCGCGTGAAGTTACCTCACGTTCCGCGCTGGCTTACCGCACGCGAAGCCGCCGCGAAGCGCTATGACGCGCTCATCGAGAGCGCCAATCTGCACGGCTTCATGCGCCGGCCCGTGGTTCAGCCCAACCGTCGGCACACGTTCAATCAGTATGTGGTGAAAGTGCCGCCTGCTCATCGCGAGCCGCTCGTCAAGCATCTGAAGGACTCCGGGATTGGGGTGGAGGTGTACTATCCGCTCAGTTTGCACCAACAGGAGTGTTTCAAGTTCCTCGGTCACCGCACCGGAGACTTCCCCACGAGCGAAGATGCCGCGGCAAGCGTGCTGGCGTTGCCGATGTTCCCCGAAATCACGGAGAGTCAGCAACAGCGCGTGATCGACGTGTGCGCGGGCTATCTCAGGCAAGCCGTTCGCCGGGCCGCGTGACAAACGCGGTGGTTTTCGGTTGTAACCCAGCAACCCAGGGTGCGCTTGCTTCGCAATCGACCCTGGGCTTTGGTCTGTAACGCCTTCGGCGTAAAGAGAAAGACAGCCGACCCTCAATTCCCTTGAAGCTTGAATCACGTTCATCCTGTTATCCTGTCGAAAACTCTTCGCTCGCGCTTTACACTCGCGGGATGCCTCACCCACGGAGTTCCCGCCATGCTGCGCTATCTGCTTTCACTCGCACTCACATTCGCACTCGCGCTCCCGGCTGTCGCCGCGGAGAAGAAGAATGTGCTGCTGCTCGTCGCGGACGATCTCGGACTGATGGTCGGCTGTTACGGAGACACCGTCGCCAAGACGCCGAACATTGACACGCTCGCGAAGACCGGCACGCGGTTCTCGCACGCCTTCGCGTCGGTCGCTTCGTGCAGTCCGAGCCGGGCGACTCTCCTTACCGGAATGCCGACTCACCAGAACGGGCAGTACGGTCTGGCTCACGCGACTCACAACGCTCACTCATTCCGAAACGTTCGCGGATTGCCGGCGCTTCTCGCTCCAGCCGGTTACAAATCTGGAGTGATCGCGAAACTGCACGTTCAGCCGAAGGAAGTGTATCCGTTCGACATGGAACTGCCCGGCAACGGCCGCAATCCCATTCAGATCGCGGGGCAGGCGAAGAAGTTCCTCGCGGAGACAGGAGACAAGCCCTTCTTCTTACTGGTGGGCTTCACCGACCCACACCGGGCCGGGAAGGGCTTCGCCAACGAGAAGACTCCCGAAGCCGTCCCTGTAGTGAAGTTCGATGCAAGCAAGGTGCCGGTGCCGTATCACTTGCCCGACACTCCGGAAGTGCGGGCCGAACTCGCGGAGTATTATCAGTCGGTCGCGAGGCTCGACCACGGCGTCGGGATGGTGCTGAAGGAACTCGAAAACGCGAAGCAGATGGATAACACCCTGGTCATCTTCCTGAGCGATAACGGCATTCCATTCCCCGGCGCGAAGACCACTCTTTACGACTCCGGGATTCACTTGCCGCTTATCATTCGCAAGCCGGGACAGAAAGCCGGAGTGGTGTGCAACGCGATGGCAAGCTGGACCGACATCACGCCGACGATCCTTGACTGGTGCGGAGTCAAGCCCGCTCCGGTGGGCAAGAAAGCCGCGCCGCTACTCGGCCGCTCGCTGTTGCCCGTGTTGGAGAAGGAAAAGGTGGACGGCTGGGATATGGTCTTCGCATCGCATCAGTTCCACGAAATCACGATGTACTACCCGGTGCGTGTGGTGCGCTCGCGAACGCACAAGTACATCCTGAACTTGGCTCACGGACTGGAATACCCGCACGCCTCCGACCTGTGGGGTTCGGACACCTGGCAAGGCATTCTGAAGCGCAAAGACACGATGATGGGCAAGCGCGAAGTGAAAGCGTTCCTGAAGCGCCCGAAGGAAGAACTCTACGACCTGGAGAAGGACCCCAACGAGTTAACCAACCTGCTCGCCAATCCGAAATGGCGCGACGACCCGGGCAACGAGGTGCTCTACGCGGTCCACAAGAACTGGCTCGCCGACTGGCGCACGAAAACCAACGACCCGTGGCTCATCAAGGATCAGCATGAGTGAACGCGGGTCTTTAATCGGAGCCGGAAGCGTAAGCGACGGACACACGAAAGCCCATCGCTGACGCTCTGCGGCCTTGGTTTTTCAGCCCCGGAGGGGCGTGAGATGGTAGCCAGGGGTGAAGCGAAGCGTAACCCC
>JAKEEV010000446.1 GCA_022616395.1 Planctomycetia bacterium
GCTCGTGAGTTGGCTGAGATTTCCAGTGTCCAAACGAGCCGCGACCGCAAGGGAGCGGGTGCTTCCGCACGAGCGGTTCGGTTGTCAAAGATCGCTCCCAACCCATTCTCCACTCTACACCTAAAGTGAACATCTGTCTAGATCAGTTGCCATTCGCTGTTTGCGTGTTTTCGCGGTCCTCGCCTCGCTCACTTGGCGGGGCGTGGGGTGTCCAGTCCCAGCCTGCGCCCTCGTCTGACCGCAGGAAGTTGGCTGAGGTGGGCTGAAAACACCATGCCCTCTCCCCTCTCCCAACTTGATACTACTGTCACGGTCGCGGGTGAAAACGATCCACAGCTGGAAGCCGCCCGGCCGGACTCCCTGCTGAAGAACCAAGTTTACGAACTGATCCAGCTCCTCGACGACATCGGCACAGGCACCATTGCCGTGTTGACCGTCAAGCACGGCTGGCTGGGCTACCTGTCGTCATTGATCTAATCAACCCGACCATTACGGCTGCGAAGCAGATAGGGCACCTCACGAATCCGATTTCAAACCGAGTCCCGCTGCTTTCCGTCCTCGGCACCAACGGGTGACGATTCCGCACACTGGATGCCAGGGGAACACAGTTCCGAAACGCTCCGTCTCCACTCGAACATCCCTCAAGCTCGGCATTTCGCGCAAATCGCCAGATCTTTCTCGCGGGGGAATGCCTGAAATCACCTGCCGGCCGCGCGCCCGTCCGTGGCGGCTCTGGCCAACGGAGGCTTCGTGGTTGTGTGGCAGGGCGAGGTTCGCGGAGCTACCGCGACCGACCCTTCGCAGTACGACATCTTCGCCCGAATCTACACCGCCGACGGCTCTGGCGGCGGGGTACGTGTCGGGACCAAGGACGCGAACGGGGATGGAATCGGCGAACTGCTGTTCGGGGCGGGCCAGGCGCAAGCCCGCACATGATGACGATGGATCCCGACACCTCCGATGTCCTTGCCAGCACTATCGTCTTCGATCCGGCCAACCTCGGCGGGATCTGGGTGGGTAGTAGACCTTCCAGTTCCGATCTTCCCTCTCCGGTGGAGCATCGAGAATTGGCGAAGCGGCGAACCGATCCTTCAGTTCGCCGCTTCTGCGTTCGTCGGTGACGTTGTCGACAATCGCTCCCAGCTTCGGCGCTCACTTCTGGCTTGGAGTTGGCGGAATTGAGCTTTCAGGATGACGATCTGCACTCAACAAACTCGCCGCTGGAATACTCGCAGCGGTTTCATGCTGGCGGCTGGCCGGTTCCGACTCGCGATAGAGCATCCAGTAGACCACCGGCACGAGCAGAAGCGTGAACGCGGTCGAGACAACCAGCCCGAAGATCAGCGCCCAGGCCAACCCGCTGAACACCGGATCGAGCGTGATCGGCCACGCGCCGAGCATCGCAGCCCCGGCGGTGAGCAGGATCGGCCGGAACCGCACCGCCCCGCTCTCGATCAGCGCTTCCTTCAAACTCGCCCCGCGGGCGCGAACGTGCTGAATGAAGTCGAGGAGCAGAATCGCGTTGCGGTCCGCGATGCCGGCCAGCGCGATCATGCCGATCATTGCGGTCGCGGTGAAGTACACGGGGTTTACGTACCCGCCGACCGTGGACCCGGTGACGAGGTTCAGGAGCCAGAAGCCCGGCATGATTCCAATCACCGTGAGCGGAATCGAGATCATCTGCACGAGCGGAATCAGATAGCTGCCGGTCTGGTACACCATCAGGATGTAGATCAAGAGCAGCGCGCCGCCGAAGGCGAGTCCGAGGTCGCGGAACACATCGAGCGTGATCTTCCACTCGCCCTCGCCGGTCCACACGACTTCGGCGCCGCCGGGAGTGGGGTTATCGCGGAGTTTGAAGAGCAGCCCGATGACTGCTTCTCCCGGAGTCCGACCCGCGGTCTCCGCGGTCACGTAAGCCACCCGGCGCTGGTTCTTGTGGTAGATGGTCTGCTCCGCGGGGAGTTTATCGAATGCACCGAGTTCCCCGACGCGAACGATGTACCCCGTGGGCGTCTTCACACCGAGCCGGAGCAGGTCGTTCAATCCGGTGCGGCTCTCCTGCGGCAGTTGAATCAGAATCGCGAGTGGATTGAGTTCACGCGGCAGGTGCCCGCTGCCGGCGCGGAAGTCCTTCGGGTCGCCCTCGCCGGGCGTCATGCCGTTCACCCCGATTCTCAGCGTATTTGCGATCTGTTCAGTGGTGATTCCCGTGAGTGACGCCTTCTCCTTGTCCACGCGGAACACGTATCGCGGGCGCTCGACCTCGAAGGTGTCGTCGATGTCCACGACACCCGGCTCCTTCGCGAAGAGCGCGCGAACGTGCCGGGTATCGGCCTTCAGTTCAGCGTAACTCTGCGCCGGCTTCGAGTACACCTCTGCGACAAGCGTACTGAGAACCGGCGGGCCAGGGGGCACCTCCACGATCTTGATTCGCGCATTGTGTTTCTTCGCGATTCGCTCCAGCCCCTCCCGCACGCGAAGCACCAGCGCGTGACTTTGCTCAGCGCGATCTTCCTTGGCGATCAGGTTCACGCGCAGGTCGCCGCGATGCGCTTCGCGCCGCAGGTAGTAGTGTCGCACCATCCCGTTGAAGTCCATCGGTGACGCAGTGCCCGCGAACGACATTACCTCCGCCACTTCGGGATGCTTCCGCAGCTCGTCGGCCATCTCCTTGAGCACCGCGTCCGTGGATTCGATCGTGGTTCCTTCCGGCAGATCAACGAGTACCTGAAACTCGTTCTTGTTGTCGAAGGGGAGCATCTTCAGCGGAACAAGACCGAGCGCCGGCAGCGCGCAGGCCGCGGCCAGCAGGAGCGCTGTGAACCCGATCAATCCCCACGCCGCGCGTCGCGAGTTCAAAAACGGCGTCAGCACCGCCTTGTACACGCGATAGGTGAGCGTGTTGTGCGGGTCGGTCGGTTCGTGCCCGCCCTTGCCGTAGACGCCCTTGAGTACCTGATAACTGAGCCACGGTGTCACGGTGAACGCGACGACCATCGACATGAACATCGCGACCGGCACGTTGAGCGCCATCGGCCGCATGTACGGCCCCATCATTCCCGTGATGAACAACATCGGCAGGAACGACACCATCACGACAAGTGTCGCGACGATGATCGGCGGACGCACTTCGTTCACCGCGGTCAGCACGGCCTCGCGGGGTGGTTGTTTGCGCAGCCGGAAGTGCCGGAAGATATTCTCCACATCCACAATCGGATCATCGACAACCAGCCCCAGCGCAAGGATGAGCGCAAAGAGCGTGACGCGGTTGATCGAGTACCCCGCGAGGTAGTTCAGTAAGAGTGTGAGCGCGAAGGTGAGCGGCACCGCGGTGACGACGATGATCGCCTCCCTCCACCCAAGCGAGAACATGATGAGTGCTGAGACGATGACGATGGCGAGGCCGAGTTCGCGGATCAGTTCGTTCACCTTCTCGTTGGCCGTTTCGCCGTAGTTCCGCGTGACGCGGGCCTCGATGTCGTGCGGAATTACCGTTCCGCGCAGTTCATTGAGCTTCTCCTCGATTGCGTGCGCGACCGAAACCGCGTTACTCCCCTTCCGCTTCGCGACGCCCACCGTGACGGCCGGGTAGTCGGCCGCGCCTTCGGGTCGGTTCTTCGCGCCCGGACCGAAGCTGATGCGAGAGTAATTTCCTGGCTCCTCCGGGCCATCGACCACCTTCGCGATTTCGCGAACGTACACCGGCTTGCCGTCGAACACGCCGACGACAAGCGTTTCCAGTTCCTTCGCGCTCTGCACGAACGGCCCGCCCTCGACGAGCACCTCGCTGTTGTTCGCCCGCAGGTTACCGGCCTGAATGTTGATATTCGCCCCGCGAAGCACACGATCCACATCCAGCGGCGTGACCTGCCGAGCGGTCATGCGCTCCGGGTCGAGCGTGACGCGAAGTTGCCTTCGCCGTCCGCCGACTACTTCCGTTCGAGCGGTTTCTGGAACGCTCTGAAGCGCGACTTCCACCTGCTCCGCGACTCGCCGCAGTGCGAAATCGTCCGCGGTCTTGCTCCAGAGTGTGACGTTGACGAGCGGAACGTCGTCGATCTCGATTGGCTTAACGACCCACCCTGTGACCCCCGGCGGGACCACGTCGGTGTTCATCATGATCTTGTTGTGCAACTTCACGATGCTGTCTTCGCGGTTCTCGCCGACGAAGAAGCGGACGGTCACTGTCGCCTCACCCGGTCGCGACATCGAGTAGACGTACTCGACGCCATCGATCTGCGCGAGGAGCCGTTCCAGTTTGGAAGAGACTTGCTGCTCGACCTCTTCAGCAGTCGCGCCGGGCATCCGCACGTAGATGTCCGCCAGTGGAACGACAATCTGCGGCTCCTCTTCACGCGGAGTCAGCGCCAGCGCTGCAACGCCGCACGCGAGCATCACGAGGATGAGGAGAACCGACAGGTTCCCGTGCAGAAATGCCTCGACCACGCGGGAGACGAAGCCGTGGTCCGTGCGGGGCGCGGTCATCGAGTGTCCTGGGTATAGTGAGTGATTCTGTCAACGAGGCGGCAGAGCGACCGTTTCGCCTTGGGCCACTCCGGAGAGGATTTCGACGCGGTCGCCCATCGCGGGGCCAACGCGGACAAACCGCCGACTCAAAAACCCGTCGGCGCTGACCACTTCGACCAGATCGAGTTGCCCAAGCTGGCGAACTGCAGCGCGCGGAACGAACAGCCGCTCGACGGTGCCAACCGGAATGTTCACACGGCCGAACATGCCGGGCAACAGCGGCTTCGCGGACCCCGGCGGAAGCGTCACCTTCACGAGTACCGACCGGCTCGCCTGTTGCGCCCGCGGGACGACTTCGCGCACCGTTCCCACAACGTCCTTGAGGTCGGCTGCCTCGATATGGAGCGTCAGTTGTTGTCCCTCCCGCACTTTGGGAGTCAGACTTTCGGGTACGTCGGCGTGCAACTCCAGTTCCGCCGGGTCGTAGATCACCATCAGCGGCTTGCCCGGAGCGGCGATGTCTCCTGGGTCCGCAAAGCGGTCGCTCACAACTCCGCGCGAAGTGGCAAGGATCTTGGTGTAGGTCAATTGCACATCGAGCCGGCCGACAGCTTCCTTCGCTCGCTTCACCTGCGCCTCAGCGACCTTGAACGCACCCTCGAACCGGGCAAACTCGGCCGCGCCGATGACGCCCTTGTCCCTCTCGTTCTGTGCGCGGGCCAAATCCGTTTTTCGGACGAGCAAATCGGCTTCCGCGACGGTGACCGCGGCCAGCGCCTCGGCCTGCTGGGCACGCAACTCGCGGTCATCGAGCAGCATCAGTTCTTGCTCGGGCTTCACCACATCGCCGGGCCGAACCTTCACGTCCAGGATGCGCGCGAGCAACTGAGCCGACACTTCGGTGCGCCGACGCGGTTGCACACTCCCAACAACGGTTGCGACATCCGCCACCGACCGCTTCTCGACCACAGCGGTTGCGCGCCCGGCAGCGCTGTGGCGCGACACTGGAATCTCGCCGGGGCGAATCTTCTCGCGAAACGCCCCACCCATCCAGGCCAGGAACGCCACCAAGCCAGCGACCGCGAGACCGACTGCGCCGACTGAACGAACGACCGGCCACCACCGGCGAGTTTCTTGCTGTGCGGTCGGTGCTGTTGTAGTTGCGGTCATGGGTGTTACCGTTCAGTCTCGTGTGTCCTGTGTGGTTGGAGAATCCAGTTCAGCTTTTTGCTGTAGCGTGCTATCAGGCCGCGACCGCGGCTCGCACGTCCCGCCCATTCACGTCCGCACTCCCATCTTGGGAAGCACCCACACCTGAAGGACGATCCACAGGGCGAACAGACCCAGGAAGAACAGATACTCCATGTTGCGTCTCGGTTGTTGGGGTGTCACATCTGTCATTTTCAGCTTACCTCTCGACTCGGTCGTGTCTTACGGCCAGTTCACGCGACCCGTGCGCATCTTCCACAGGTAGTACTTCTCGAACGCGAGCTTCGCCCAGTGTGCCCACGGGCCGGGGATCAGCGTTTCCCACCGTCGGCGCTTCGGTGCATAGACGCGATCGGTGTACATGATGATGCCCATGTTCCCGGCGTCGAGGATGCACTTGGCGTCGAGATCCGCTTCGGGCTTGGGCGTGAGCGGTTTGCCCTCGATGCTCGCCGCGATGTTCCTGGCCGCGGTGTGGGCCATCACCTCGCTGATGTAGCCGGTCTTCGGCACCGAACAGCCTGCCTCGCACGGTGCCGGCGGCGCGACCGCCACCGCGACACCCGCGGCGAACACGTTTGGATACTTCGCGTGCTTGAAGTAGTCATCCACCACCACGAACCCGCGGTCGTTTCCCAACCCGGAAGAACGCACCGCCTCCACCCCCAGGAACGGCGGGATCAGCATCCCGTACTTGAACGGCAGGCTCTTGCCGGAGAGGTCATCGACGCGCTTCTCGTCGTCGGCGTGGTGCAGTTGCCCCTGTCGGAAGTGGACTTCGCCGGGCGTCACTTTCTCGATCACCGCGTTGAGCGCCCAGTTAATCTTGGTGTGGCGGAAGAACCACTCGGTCATCCCCTGCGCGTGCTTCATCCCTCCGATGCCGAAGTGACCGGGGAACGGCTCGGAGGTGACGTAGGTAACCGGCACCTTGTCCCGGATACCGGCCTTGCGCAGCGCGTACTCCAGATTAAAGACGAACTCGTAAGCCGCGCCGAAGCACGCCGACCCTTGCACCGCGCCGACAATCACCGGCCCGGTGTTCTTTACAAACTGCTTCCACGCCTCGCGTGCCTGCATAGCGTGTTCAATGGTGCAGATGCTGTGCGTGAATCCACCGTGCGGACCCAACCCCGGGACAGCGCCGAAGTGAACGTGCGGGCCAGTGGCGATGAGCAGGTAATCGTAGGCAATCTCTTCTCGCTCACCGGGTCGCTCGGGCACCGACACCGCGACCACCTGCCGATCCGGGTCGATCTTCTCCACGGTGGCCTGTCGGAATTCGATCCTCTTGCTCTCCAGAGACGGCCGCAGCGGGAAAGAAATCTGTTTCGCCGTGCGCCAGCCGAACGGCATCCAGATGAGCGATGGGATGAACACGAACCGGTCCTGTCGGTCGATGACCGTGATCCGGTGCCGCTTGCCGAGTTGCCGCTTCAGTTCGTAAGCGGCTGTCAACCCGGCGAAACTCCCGCCGATGATGACAACGTGTTTTTCGTTGGAAGTTACCACATCCATATCTCCATTCGAGAACTGAGACACGCTAACCGCAGCAACCTGTCGGTCGACTGTACCGTCGGTTGCCCGTGCGACGGGTGAGGTCGTCGAGTTTGGTCAGCATCAGTTGCGTGGGCGGAATGCCCGTGACGCGGTCGATGAGTTCGCCGGTCTGGAAGACGAGCAGAGTCGGGACGGCCTCGACGCGATAGACTTCGGCGACCTCCGGTTCGGCATCCAGGTTCACTTTCACAAACTTCACCTCGCCCGAATACAGTTCCGCATACTTCTCCAAAAGCGGAGCCAGCGCACGACACGGACCACACCACGCAGCGAACACATCCACGACCACCGGAGTCGGGGAGAAGAGCACTTCGCGGCCGAAATCTACCGCTGTCACTTCTTGAACACGCTTCATGATCGACACCTCGTTGTTTCGTTCGGGCAGATTCAACCGCCCGTAATGGTGTGATCCGCGAGCGCCCGGAAAGTTACATCCGGTGGGAAGCCATTGCGAAGCGAGTGCCGAGTGTGGAGACAACTCTGCTTCAAGGCTTGTTGGCCTTCAGCATCAAGCGAATTGCGGTGGGATGTGCGAATCTGACTCAATCCGCGCTGGAACTTGGCACACTGGGCGCAAACCGCACACGCGGATTGTGCCGTGGGGCGGTTCCAACTCCCCCGCGGAGTGTGTAACCTAATCGCGTGTTCGCGGATCATCGTTATTGGCAACCCGCAAAGGGTGCCTCACGAAACGTTTCGATACCGGAGGATGCGATGAGCCGACTGTTCTGGGGAGCAACCGCGGCACTGGTGCTCTCGGGCGTGGTGCGCGCTGCCGAGCACACGACCGATACCCTCGAGACGGTCAAGAAAAACGTGAAGGACGGGAAGGCCGTGCTGGTGGATGTGCGCGAGGCCGACGAGTGGAAGGACGGGCACCTGAAGGACGCCAAGCACATCGCCCTCTCTGACTTGAAGAAGGGCGTCCCGGCCGACGAGTTGAAGAAGACACTGCCGGCGGGGAGTGTCGTTTACTTGCACTGCGCCTCCGGGAAACGGTGTCTGGCGGCGGCCGACATCCTGAAGAAGCAGGGGTACGATGTGCGTCCGCTCAAGGATGGGTATCAGGGATTGGTGAAGAACGGGTTCCCGCAGGACAAGTGACGCGGACGTCCGAACTGGCCAGAGCGACACGAGCGGGTCGGGTAAACTCGCTCGCTCCTCCGGTGTTCCAGATGAATTCAATCCCCACTCCGCCTGTTGCTGCTCCGCAGGACGACCCGAACCTGGAACTGAGTCAGCGCGCACAGGCGGGCGACTTCGCGGCGTTCGAGGAACTCGTTAGGCGATTCCAGAACCGGGTGTACGCACTGGCGCTGCGGATCGTTGGCGAAGCGCACGACGCGGAGGACGTGACCCAGCAAACCTTTCTCAGCTTGATTGAACACATCCGCACCTTCCGCGAAGAATCGACTGTCGCGGGCTGGGTGCTGCGGATTGCCACCAATCACGCGTTGAAGTTGCTCCGCAAACGGCGTGGGCTACCTACTATTCCGCTCGCAAACGCGGGGGAACCGGAAGAGGGATACGCGGACATCCCGCACCCGGACTTCATCGCTCCGTGGCGCGATGACCCGGCCGACCTGGCCGCACGTCGGGAAGTCCGGGAGTTGATTGACCGGGCACTGGCGGAACTCGACGAGAAGTATCGCGTGGTGTTCGTCCTCCGCGACATCGAGGGATTCTCGATCAAGGAGACGGCGGAATCGCTGGGA
>JAKEEV010000447.1 GCA_022616395.1 Planctomycetia bacterium
GATGACTCCCCTCGCCCACTGCACCAATGCATCGGACGAGCGTTCAAGCAGGTGCTGCATTTTCTCTGCGTATTCCTTGAGCAAAGGGAGCAGACGTTCCGCGTGTTCTGCTCCGGTCAACTGGACAGTCTGGCTCACTTTTCGGCCTCCCACTTTCGTAAGCCGTCGATGACCTCAATTACTCGGCGAAGGGATTCAATCTGTGCGCGGTGATCGTATCCCTCGCTGTTTTTCTTGAGGATTTCGTCGTAGTAGGTGACGAAATTACTGATGATGTGCGATGCGCCGAGTCGTTCGTGGCGGAACAACTCAGGCGGTTTCGCCCGGCACAACTCTGTAATTTGTTCTCCGCAGTCGCCCTCAGTGTGCCAGCGCTCGACTTCAGGGTCGCCAAACCACAGATCTTGTTTTGCCACCAAAGACAGAAGCCAGACTTTCTTTCGACACGCTTGAAGGTACGGTGATAACTTCCGCAGACACTCGATCTCGTCAGTACGACAGGCGGCAAGGTAATCGCTGCGGAATTGGTCGATCCCTTTACTCCGATTGTAGAGGCGGTGTTCCTTGTAACTGATTCGTGGCAGCGAGTGGTATCCAAACGCGGTCACCAGAATTACACCACGATAGTACCCCGTTGTGAGTTGCTCGCCCAGTTTCGCCCAAGATGAGGGTTGCCGGTGTGTTTGACCGGGCATCACGATTACTTGGGTAGTCGCATCATTCCTCAACTTGTGTTTCGTGATTGCAATATCCTCATTGTAACGCCAGGGAGAATCGAGCAACCAGTCAAACTCGCCGGAGAGGAGCCGGGCAAGAGTTGTCTTGCCCGTGCCGCCAGGTCCGATCACTAACAGCCGCGACTTCTTCAACCACCGACGGAATGCGACCCATAGGTCAATCGCAACCTTGCGGTTGTCCCATGCCCACATTCCCCACTCCTGAACTTCCTTCGCTCCGATCATGTGCCTTCACTCCTCGCGCTTGGCTCTTGTCTGAGCGTACCCGGCTTCGAGGCGACGGGTCAACTCTGGGAACTTGTCGAAGAGTCGCTTCGGAGGGCGCTTCGGAGTGCGCGTGAGGGTGTAGGCGGTGAGTAAGGGAAGGGCAACGGTCGAGTCGATGTAGCACGTCACGGAGTCCGGGAGCTTGTCCGGATCGACCTTCCCCCAGGTCATCGCTTCGCTGGGAGTCGCTCCCGAAAGTCCTCCGGTGTCGGGGCGGGCGTCGGTGAACTGCAAGAAGTAATCGTGACCGGCTTCGGCCAGTCCGAGCACTTCCTGAATCTGAGGCTCGGTCTGAAGCATGAAGTTCTTCGGGCTTCCTCCTCCGAGGATGAACACGGAACTTGTCCCTCCGCTGGCTTTCGCATCCCACACCAGCGCAGCGCTCTGGTTCACGTCACGCAATGGATCGATGCGGAGTTTCCCTCCTTCGAGCATCAGAGCCGCGAGATTCATTCCAATCGAACTGTCTCCGGGCGAGCTGGTGAACGCGGGCACTCCGGCTCGGTAGCACGCGGCGAGTAGACTCTTCCCCACACGCCCCGTCTGTTGTTCGCGCTCTGCCAGATACTTCCCAACAAGATTGTGGAACTCCGCGGTGCCCATCGTTTGCTGGAACGCCTCTCCACGGCAGAGCGTGCGGAAGAACTTGTCGGTGCCGAGCAAGTTTTCGTAGTCGAAGACGATGTCGTAGATGCGGATAACCTGGTTCTCGCGCAGCTCCAGGTCCGGTAAGTTCGGCCCGGCTTGAAAGAGATCCATACCCAGCGCGTAGTGCGTGTCGTGATAGAGATTCGCGCCGGTGGACACGATCCAGTCGATGAACCCGGCCTCCACCAGCGGCACAAGACAACTCATCCCCAGCCCTGCGGGTGTGAGCGCGCCGGAGAGAGCAAGCCCCACGGTGCCGTTATTCGCGAGCATCTTCTTGACGAAGAGTTGACACCCCTCGCGCAGTCGGCCCGCGTTGTACGAGAGAAACGCGGAGTCGATGAGATCGGCCGCGCTTGCTCCGCTGGCAACGGCGGGCGGGTTGATTCGCTCGCGGCTGATCTTGTCCAGGAAGTCCTTGTTCGCGTCGGTGCCCGCGTGACGGTCGTAGTGCGGCTTGTGGGGATGCATGGCGCTCGTCCTTTGTCATTGGTCCTTTGTCAGTGGTCATTCGACAGAGGTGAATTGTATGATGGGTCGCGATTCACTCGCGAGGCATTGAATTGAGTTCTCGCAGCGCCTCCTCGTACTCTTCGGGTGTGTTGAGATTGCGCAGCGAATCGAATCGCGGGTCGATGTCCGCGAGTTCGTCTGCTTCGATCACACGAGTCGGCAGTGCATCGAAGAGGAACACCGGGCGCAGGCGGTTCGCGGAGAGCAGTTCGTGAACGTGCGGAAGCACCGTGATGCGATAGCACGACGCGAGCGGATGGTGAAAGCCATCTACGCGGGGAACGGACACAGACGCATCGCCGAGCAGTTCGATGATTCGCCGAACGAATTCCACTTTCAGAAACGGCACGTCGCACGATGACAGGTAAGCCGCGTCTGCTTTTCCTTCGAGCGCGGAAAGACCCGCGGCCAGTCCTCCGAGCGGTCCGAGTCCTTCGATCTCATCGCGAACGATTTCCACTTCACGCGGAAGCGGCAGAACGTCCTGCCCCGGTGCCGCGACCACAACCACCGGTTCCACAACTTCGCGCAGCACGCCAACGACGCGTTGAAGCATCAACTCGTCACCGAAGGGCAACCACGCTTTCGGGCGACCCATTCGCGACGACTTCCCGCCACAGAGAACAATCCCCGCGACCTTCATTCGTGCGCACTTTCCTGTCTCAACTGCGCGACAGAACTCATACCTTCTCCGGCGTCCGGGTCGCCACGAAGGACAAGACCGCGTCGAACCCATCGCTTGGTTTGTCGGAATAGTCGGAGTAAACCTCGATATCGCAGAAACCGGCCCGACGGAGCCTCGCGAGGAATTGATCCCGGTGATACCACCGATGTTGTCCCGCGCTGATTTCTTCCCGAATGATCGATTCGCCCGCGACCCACCGATACCGGCATTCCTCGGATACGATCTGTTGAGTTGAGCAAATGTCTGTCGCTCGCCAGTCCACGATCAACGTGCCACTGTCTTTGGGGAGGGTCATCTGGTAGTAGGGTTCCCACGGGGTCGGGAACGGGCCGACGACGAGATGGAGATAGGTTGCCGGAATCAGCGAGATGACCAACTGGCCGCCGGGTACGAGGTTCGCGTGGAGAGTCGCGAGACATCGATCGACCTGGTCGCTCTCCGTGATGCACATGAAGGTTCCGCACGCGATCAGGATCACCGAATACCGATTAACGAACGGCAGATTCTCAATGGCACAGAGGTGCAGTGTCGGCTTGAAGCCCGTAACTTCGGCATGGAACTGGCAGAACGACAGCATGTCGGAAGAAATGTCGCATCCTTCAATCTGAAAGTCAGCGCGCAGTAGTGCGACGAGCAACCGCCCGGTCCCGCATCCGGCTTCCAGTGCCAGACCAGCATTGCGCTGGAGGATGGCTTCGTAGAAGTGGCAGTCAGGCTCGATGTCCCGGTCCAGCGCCCAAGCCAAAGTCTCCAGGTCGAACCGATCGGCAACCGCGAGGATCGAATCCGACGTTGAACGGTCACCGGTCATTTCTGTCACCTCCCGGTTGCCAGAACCTAACTCCCGGTCCCGGTGGGCGGCACCGGTGGGGGTGGGGGCGCCGCTTTTGCGAGTTGACCTCGCATGTAGTCCTCGAAGCGCTGATCAAAGGTCGCCCCGCTCAGTGTCCAGGCGTTGCGGAAGTTCGTCCGCTTGCAGAACTCCTCGATATACTTATCCCACCCGTCCCACTGGGTTTTCGTGATTGCGGTCGATTGATCCAGATACATCAGATACGCGCGTTCAAAGATCGAGAACAAGATGGTGAACGCAATGAGTTCCTGTTTCTGCTCCTCCGGGGTCAGTGGTGTTGGCGGCGGAGTGGTCACATCGGATATGTCGAGTCGTGGGTGATCCATGCACAGTTTTTGGTACCCGATGAATTGCTCGTCCAGCGCGTCGTAGGTGCCGTACTCGCGGTCACGCTGCTCCCTCCACACAGCGAAGAAGTATCGCACCAACCCGACCGGAACCCCGATCAAGACGATGATGGTCGCAATGAACTCGACCCACTCCTTCGCCTTTGTCAGATTGAAGTCCACAGGACTCCTCCTTACTCGCCGCCGAATACTCGGGTGCCTCTGTCACTTGACAACGAAGCGGTCTTCCTGATGCGAGATCGTATGATCGGATGGTATTTATCGCCTGTCAAGCGTTCTTACGTCCTTATCTGGCCCTCGATTTTTGACCTCTCTTCCAGATCGAAGTTCGGGATCAGAGCGTCAGACCAAGTTCGCCTGTCGTCTTCTGCGATACCCACCCCTGCGCACTCCATCCACGCGCGAGGTTGTAGGTCGCGATCATCGCACGCAGTCGCTCTTCGGGTAACTCAGCGCCGAAGAATCGCTTCGGCAGCGTATCTTCGGCGGGGGTCCACCCTTCGCGAATGTTGAAGAGCTTCTTCGCGATCACCACGCGACGAGCAACGCCGTGTAACTCTTCCGCGGTCATGTCCCAGCCCGTGACCGACTTCAAGAGTTCCGCGGTTTCGCTCCAGATGTCCGCGAACACTCCGCGCAGGAACTTACACAGAATGAGCGAATCAATGAGGGCGGCTCGGTCCTCGGTTTCCACCGCAAGCGTCGCGGATCGCTCGTCTCCGTGCAGTCGGTCGGCATTGGTGGAGAAATCGACTTCGTAGGCACCGCTGCGGTTGTGGTCCGCTCCGCGAGTGCCGACCGCGAAGCCCAGAGCCATCGCTTGGAGCGTGCGCGGATCGTAACCGGGCAACTCCAGCCCCTTGACATGCGGAGCGAACTCTTCCGATCCGCCTCCGATCACTTCTGATGCGCGCCGAGTGCCTTCCGCAAGCAGGTTGCCAAGCCCTTCGCGCTGCGAAATGGCTTCGAGCAGTGACAACACGGTGTCACCGCTTCCAAAGGCCAGCTTCGCAGGAATCAGCCCCCGTTCGGAGCACTCCATCGCAAACGCGATTGTCGCTCCGGCGGAGATCGTATCCATTCCGAGTTCGTCACAGAGCTTCGCAGCGCGAAGAATCGCCTCGCGATCACTCACTCCGCAGAGCGGACCGAGCGCGAAGAGCGATTCGTATTCCAGCCTGACTCCTGCTTCCTGACTCCTACTTCCTGTCTCCTGTCTCCTGTCCCCTGCTTCCTGCTTCCTGACTCCTGACTCCTGATAAATGTGTTCGCATCCAATCGTGCAAGCGGCACACGAAGTGCGCGCAACGCGGTGGGCCGCGTTCAGTGCTTCGCCGGAGATGGCTTCGGCTTGGTCGAAATTGCCGCTCTGGAAGTTTCGCGTTGGCAGTGCATTGAGCCGGTTGAAGGTGAGCAAGTTCGCAACCGTGCCGAGTTCGCGATACTTGGCCGTCGCCGGCCCGAACGAGCGCGCGGAGAGTTCCTTCGCCGCTGCCACAACGCCCGCCGGGTCCGCGACCGGCGTGCGCTGCGTTCCGCGCACACCGATTGCCTTCAAGTTCTTCGATCCCATCACCGCGCCCAACCCTCCGCGGCCGGCGTGTCGGTTGTCGTGGCTGATCGTTGCGAAGCGGACGAGATTCTCGCCCGCCGGACCTATCACCGCGAAGCTGTAATCTGCCCCGAAGCGAGCTTTCAGAGCCTCGGTCGCGTCGGGAGTTGTGCGACCCCAGAAATCGGTTGCGGGTTCCATGCGCACTTTGCCATTATCCACGAGCAACACGCTTGGCACTTCCGCGCGGCCGGTTATCACAAGCGTGTCGAAGCCGGTTTTCTTTCCCTGAATCGCGAAGTGCGATGAGGAGAGCGCATCGCAGAAGCGATTCGTCAGCGGCGACTTGGCCGCGACCGCGAACTTCGCGCTGGTCGTCAATGGTGTTCCGACGAGCGGACTGAAGACGAACGCCAGCGGGTTTTCCGGCGAAAGCGGCTCCACTCCCGTCGGACATTCGCGATGCAAGATCCACGCAGCCAGCCCAACGCCGCCGATGAACGAGCGCAACACGTCTTCCGGCAGCGGAATCGCTTCCGCAGCACCAGTCGTGACGGTGATCCGCAAATAACGCCCGTGATAGCCGAACATGCTGGTTATAGTAGCCGATTGCGTGCTAGAGCAGCAGAAGAGTTAACCACAGAGACACAGAGACACAGAGAAAGGCAAATGACGGAGAATAGAGTTCAATTCAATCTCTGCATTCTGTGTCTCTGTGTCTCTGTGTCTCTGTGGTTAGGTATTCTTCCGAGCCGGAGTCACTTCATGCCGCGAACGTTTCGCGTCGGAATCGTCGGCTTTGGCGTGGCCGGGGCGAGCGCGGCTTATCTGCTTGCGCGCGACGGACACAAGGTCACCCTCCTTGAGCGCGCCATCGACGTTGGCCCAATCGGGGCCGGTGTGTTGCTTCAGTGCTCCGGGCAGGAGGTATTACGGCATCTGGGTGTGCTCGATCATGTTCTTGCGCACGCGGCGCCAATCGAGGAACTCTACGCGCGCCAACTCCGAAGCGGTCGCACGCTCATCCGCACACGCTACAGCGACTATGCTCCCGATTACCGCGCTTATGGCGTGCATCGCGGAGTGCTGTTCAACGCGCTGCGCGCTCTGGTGAACACGCAGAAGGTGGATGTGCGGCTTGGCTGCGCAATTGTGAACCGCGAGAACACACCCCTCGGCGAAGTATTGCTCCTGGATGCCAACGGAAGCAAACACGGGCCGTTCGACTGTGTGATTTGTGGCGATGGCTCGCGGTCGCACTTGCGAGACGTGTTCGGCTTCAAGGCAACGATCACGAAGTACGATCACGGCACGCTCTGGGTCACAGCGCCCGGAACCGGTGTTCCGGGGAAGTTGCTTCAGGTCGTTCGCGGCAATCGCTCTCTTCTTGGGCTGCTTCCGATTGGCGACGGGCTTGTGAGTCTTTACTGGGGCGTGCCGGTTCGCGAGTTCGACGCGGTGAAGGCGCGCGGGCTGGATGCGCTCAAGCAGGAGATCGCCGCGTTCTGCCCGGAAGCGGCTCCCGTTCTTGATTTTCTCCACGACTACGACCAGCTCATCTCCACGACCTACCAGCACGTTCACATGAGGCGCTGGCATGATGGCCGGGTGCTGTTCATCGGAGACGCGGCTCACGCGATGAGTCCGCACCTGGGGCAAGGGGCAAACATCGCTCTGGTGGACACGTGGCGGCTGGCTGCGTGCTTGCGAACAGCGGATGCGCCTGTCTCCGCGTTCACGGCGTTTCGCAAACAGCAGCGGGCGTATGTGAGTTATTACGCGACGGTAACCTGGATGCTCTCGCCGTTCTTCCAGTCCGACTGGCGCATTCTCGGCTGGGGCCGCGACATCGCGTTGCCGCTGATGCCCTGGATTCCGTTTGTGAAACGGCAGATGCTCCTGACCGTGACCGGGCTAAAAGGCGGCTTCCTGAAGGGCCGGATGGAAGTGTAAAACGAGAACCGCCCCGACTCTCACCGGGGCGGTTCAAGATCAGGGCGACTCAGGGCGTCTTGAGCAACTTATCTGCTCCGGGGGCATTTTTCGGAGGTGGTGGCACGTTCTTGAGGCCACCGGTCTTTTGATTCGCAACCGGCAGAGGTGTGGGTGTCGCGGCGGGCACCGCGCTCTTGTCGCCTGAACTCCCGCATCCGACGATGGCAGCCGTCATGAGACTGGCGACGATTGTCAACAACTTCTTGGGCATGGATGAACTCCTCGGAAGGGAACGCTCGGACGACATTGGGCTGGCCGTCCGAGCAACTTGAGAACTCGTGGTTACCAGTCGCTGCCGAGCACTTCACCGCCGTTGGGTGTGTGGACATCGTGCCACGTTTGCGGATTGACCGAGGAATTCACCCCGCGAACGCTTCCATCCATGAGGAGCACATTCATACTGCCGGTGTGGCCGGAGTTGGTGGCATACCACTGAGCCACGGACGGCGAGACACCGATTTCCGGAGTGCGGATCACGTTCCCATAGGCCACGAAGTAGCCGTTGTACGGCCAGTAATAGTTGTGAGGATAAGCCCACAGGGAGAACAAGCTGCTCGGTTGGATGTAGCGTTCGGCGAAAGCGACAGTGTTCGAGGTGCCGTCGGTGATGGTGTTAACCTTCGACGCCGCCTGCCAACTGGTGAGGCAGTCACGCCCGATGTAGGCTCCCGAACACGGAGAAGCGAACAGCGTCAGGTTCGGAGCGTAGCTGGTTCCCGCCCAGCCCGCGTTGCTGGCGATGCCGCTTGCGTGAGTCGGGTCGGAGGGGCACTGGAACCCTTTGACCGGCGTGTTGTAGTGAGTCCAGCCGTAGCCAGCCGTGACACCCGCCTGGTAGATCGCGTCTTGTTCGAGGTAGGGCAATAACCGCCACTGAATGGAACCATCCGGGCCAGTCGTCGCATCACCGTCGGGGATTCTCTCGGCGTTTGTGCTGGCATAGTTGTGAATCGCGAGGCCGACCTGCTTGAGATTGTTCGAGCAACTCATCCGAGCAGCCGCTTCGCGAACCTTCTGAACCGCGGGCAGAAGCAATCCAATCAGGATTGCGATGATGGCAATCACGACGAGAAGCTCGATCAGCGTGAACCCACGCCGACGAGCGCACACGTTGGGCGAAGACATTCAAACCTCCGAGGGTAGGATTGGAGACAAAACAACACCACAGCCACGAAAAACGTGGACTCATGGTGGGACGGTTTGGGTCAAGCGGAATCGAACTCGATTGTCGCGGGCGGAGTCTTTCGGTAGGCGGGCGAGACTCCGGTGGGGAGGACTTCCAAATCTAACTCGACTGTTCGTCGCGGGTATCGTCTGGTCAAGGTAAAAAATGTCAGAAACTCGCGCGGTTTCGTTTTGCCTTTCTCCGAGGTGTGGATTCTTCAGTTATCCGCCCGAGTCGGCACCCAGAACAAGGATCGCCGTGCCCTCCGTGAGCGGTTCGTTCAGGTCAGCCGTGAATCGCGTGCCTCCAAGCGAAACGAGATACCCCGGTGACAGCGCGTTGTCGCTCACGCTTCGCAAGTTCGCACACGCGGCATCGGCTGCCGCCAGTGCCGCGCCGAGCGTGGTTGCTTCAACCCAAAACTCCGTTCGACCGGCACGAAGACGCGCCAAGCCATAGAATTCGACTTTGACGCGCGGTACGCTCTCGATCACGATGATTACTCCCCAAACCGCTTCCTTCTTTCACATTCCGGGTGTTGCGTGACTACCATTCTCATGCCCATCGGCGACGCGGCGGAAGTGCTGGATACGTTCTATCCCTATTTCCGCCTCAAAGAAGAAGGCTTCGAGGTGCTGGTCGCCGGGCCGCAGAAGCGAGCCTATCATCTGGTGCTTCACGAACGACCTGACGGGTGGGACATCACCCAGGAACGCCCCGGCTACATGCTCGCGGCAGACATCGCCTTCAAGGATGTGGACGCCGACTCACTCGACGGCATGGTCATTACCGGCGGCCGCGCTCCGGAATACTTGCGCTACGATGAGGACTTACTTCGCATCACCAAGAGCGTGTTCGCGGCCGGCAAACCGATTGCCAGCGTCTGTCACGGGATCGAGATCATCGCGGCGGCCGACATCATTCGCGGGCGCGAAGTCACGACCGTGGCGAAGTGCAAACTCGATTGCGAGTTCTCCGGCGGGGTGTACGTCAACCGCGAAGTGGTCGTCAGTGGCAATCTCATCACCGCTCGCACCTGGCACGACAACGCCGCGTGGATGCGGGAATTCTTGCGAGTGCTTCGCAGCCGCAAGAGTGGCTAGTGCAAGTGGCTAGTGGTTAGTGAAAGACAAAAAGCAGAAGACAGTGAAAGACGAAGAGTAGATGCAAGGGCTTCTCTCTTTGTCTTTCACTGTCTTCACTAGCCACCAGCCACTATCCACTAGCCACTGCTTCACCGGATGTACGGCATGAACACGGTCGTCGTTCCGGGCTGACTGATCACACCACTGGACGGGTTGAGGAACGTGCCGGCTTGCGGGTTAAAGTACAGCCCGCTGCCGGGCGAGTATTTGCCGCCGATGGTCGGCAAGCCGCTGCCCGCAACGCGATAGAAGACGCTCCCGTCGGCCGTCTGGGCCACTCCACTGACCGGCTTGTACACCAACCCCGACACCGGGTTCACCTGAAGGTCCGGTCCGCGATACAGAAGTTGCCCCGGTTGCTGAATCGCGATCGGCGGGGTGGAAGTCACGACTGTGCCCGGTCCGTACACGTTGTTGAACGGGTTGTTGAACGGGCTGAGGAACGGGTTCGGCGCGAATGGGTTATTCACGAACGGATTCGGAGCAAACGGGCTGTTCAGGAGGAACGGGTTCGGGACAAACGGCCCTGGTCCGGGCATCACGAACGGGTTCGGCGCGAACGGGTTGTTCACGAACGGGTTCTGCGGGAGGAACGGGTTCGGTTGGGTGATGAACGGGTTCACGGGGACGATTCGCGTCTGGTTCATCCACGGGTTGTTCAGAGCCGGATTGAAGAACGGGCCGGGGTTGAACAACGGCCGCTGGAGTTGGTTCGCGGGGATACCCGGCATCGTGTTGAACTGCGGGTAAATGACGATTGGGGGCGCTTTGGGCTTCTGACCGGGCAAATCCGGGCGCAGCGGCCCGCGGTTTTGGGCATTCGCGGGCGCGACAAACCCGACCACACCCACGGCCAACGCGAAGAAGCGGAGCGGCCACTTCAGAGAGTTCATGGCTGGTCCTTTCAGTGCGACTCTTCCCCGGCAGTATAACGGAAGCCGGGCGGTGATGTTGGTAAAAGTGGGCGCGGAATCACATTTCTGACTCTTCAACGCCTTCAACCGCCCGCTCTTCAGACGCCCGATTCTACTCGACTTGCGCGCTTGTACAAAAGCAAGAGCACAATTCCAAAACCAACCGCCGATCCTTCTCCAACAGTCCACGAAATCGGCATTCCGGCTTCCAGGTCGATGAGGACCATCGCGAAGCCGAACACGATGTGCAACCACGCGAGGTAAGGCACAATCGAGCGGTATCGCGGCCAGTTCAGCGTGATGATAAGGACGATGGAGCCATGCAGGGCATAGAGGAGCGCAAGCGACCGGGCCATGTAACGGGTAATGGGTGCATCCGTCAGCGGTCCGAGATTGAGCCATTCGCGGTGAACCATATCCATCCACGAAAACGGTAACAGCACGCACGGTGCCGCGAGCAACAGAAACCCCGCGTTGAGGCGAAGAAGCAGAAGTAAGAGGCGATCCGC
>JAKEEV010000448.1 GCA_022616395.1 Planctomycetia bacterium
GCCAGTCCACCGGAAAGCGACAAATCCGATTGCGAATCATCTTTGAACAGGAAGTAACTCGCCAGAAGCACAACACCCGCGAGAGTCGCGAATGTGGCTGTCACTATCACCAGACGCGCGTGAAACTTCGCGAGGAAATACTGGTGCCGACTGATTCCGCGACTCAGCACCGAGTCCGCCACCGTGCCGCGCTCGGAACTGATCGCGGATACCGCCAACACCACCACAAGCGCGAGGCTCCCCACGACCATAATGCGGAACAGGTCGCCGCTCTGAGCCGCTGCGCTCTGGAAGATGCCCGCTTCCTTGTAAAGCCCCACGCGATAGAGCAACAACCCCGCGACCGCGAGCACGGTCATGAGCACCCACAGGCGATAGACCCAACTGCGCATCGTCTGGCGCAAGTCGGTCTGAAACACCGCCCAATACGGGAGGAACTTGTTGAACCGAACCGTGACAACCGGGGGAGATGCATCCATGCTCGTCGTCCTTGGTCAGTAGTCATTGGTCATTCGTGTTGCATCCATCGCGACTCCGATCTCTCGGTTGCCACAACGAAGGCCCAATGGCGAATGACTGATGACTAATGACGAATGACCAGTGACTAAGCGGCTTCCGCAGCTTGGTACAGCCGGGCAAATCCGCGGCCGTCTTCCTTTTCCACCAGGTCCAGGTACGCTTGCTCGGTTTGCATCCCGACGCTGCGCACCGTAATGAGCGTGATCTTGTGATCCGCGAGCGTCTGGAACAGTTGAGCCAACACGAGCGCGTTGGGGGTCTCATCTCCGAGCTTCACTTCCAACCGCCGACTGCGCAGAGTTGCGTGAGTGATGTCCTTCATTCCGCGAATCGCCTGAACCGCCTTCGTGATGCCTTTCTGTTCTCCGTCGAGGTCAAGTTCGTAGTGGTTCTTGCGAATGCGGCCCTTCAAGTCTTGCAAACTGCCGTGGAAGATCATCTGCCCCTTGTTGAGCACGCACGCGTGGTTACACACTTCGTCCACATCGCTCAGATTGTGGCTGCTGATGATGAGCGTCTTCTCGGAAGCCAGCCGCTTGATGAGTTCGAGCATCGACCGGCGCGCTTCGATGTCGAGTCCGTGTGTCGGTTCGTCCCAGATGAGCAAGTCCGGTTCGTTGATGAGGCTCGAAGCGACCGCGAGGCGCGCGGTCATTCCGGGTGTGAAGTGCGCGATGGAATCGCCAGAGTGCTGAAGCAAGTCCACAGCTCGAATGAGCGTCGCGAGTTTCGGCTTTCGCACGTCCGCGGGCAACCCGAAGAGTCTCGCGATGTAATCGAGATACGTGATCGGCGTCATCCCCTTTGGGAACTGCGGATTGGTCGGGATGTAACCAATTCTGCGGCGCAAGTCGGCGGAGTTGGGCGACATTGTCTGACCGAAGACCTTCGCCCAGCCCGCGGTCGGTCGGTGTAGCCCAAGCACGAGGCGCAAGAATGTAGTCTTCCCCGCGCCGTTGGGGCCGAGCAGACCAAGCACGCACCCCGGCTCGATCGCAAGCGAAACGTCGTTCAGCGCGATCTGCCGGTTCTGGTAAATCTTCGTCAGGTGCTGAGTCTCTACGACCAGCTCGCTCGCTTCGGCCACTTGGCGCCTCCTTCAAAACATGAAGGTCGCGCCGGGCATATAACCGCGGCGAGCTGACGAATCCAGGGCAACTCGGCGAGGGTGCGAATGCGGTGGGCACCGGTGACAAGCGAATTCATGCGCGAGCCTTGACAATAGGTTTTTTTTTTCCGTATCGTTTGAACGATTTGACGGCGTGCGACTTCACCGATGCTTCACAATCCAAATCTGGAGGTGAAGTCCTCACAACAGCCGGAAGAACATCAACTCCGGCAATCCGACAGCAAAAGCCCACCGACCGGATCGCCCTAATCAACACCTTGGAGGTTGCATCATGAAACGGGCAATTGTGACGATGACCTTGTTCTGGACGTTGGTTATCCTCTTGGTGTCCTCATCACGGGCAGCGGAACCGATGGTTCCCGGTGACGTTAAAGTCGAGTGGACTCCCGGATTTCCCAAGAAAGATGGTGCGGACTTCGTGATGGAGGGAAAGGTGACATTCGCAAATGGGTGGAAGAGCGTGGACGGGAAGATCTACATCACTATGGCTCCGAAGGACGGGGGCGTCTCGAAGATTCCGTTTATCAAGATCGATGAGAAGACCGGCACCTGGAAGGGTTCGATTCCCGTGAACCAATTCCCGGCGCCCGCGAAGGAATGGATATTTGTCCCGACTGTGCAAGCGCAGAAGGACAAAGAGGTGGAGGTGTACCCGGTAACTGCAAAGGTAGAGACGAAAATGTTACCCTAACACGAAGTCGCGTTGAACGAGCCACGAGGGGCGAGACAATCTCGCCCCCCAGTCGCAAGGAGGGTCTGCAATGAAGCGTCATGCCTTTACACTTCTCGAATTACTCGTCGTCATCGCAATCATCGCCATCTTGATTGGCTTGCTCCTGCCCGCCATCCAGAAGGTTCGTGAAGCGGCCCGCCGCATGCAGAGCGCCAATAACCTGAAACAAATCGGCTTGGCGATGCATCACTACGCGGACACACACGACGGGCACCTTCCGAGCCTGAAGACGGCTTCGCCCCTCTACGCGGGGTTGTCCTACATCGAGCAGGAGAACTTGGCCCGAAGTTCGCCGGATGAGCAGAGCCGTCTCATTCGCACTTACATGAGCCCGGCCGACCCCTCCATCGAAACCAGGGAACTCGACCCGATTGCGTCATACGCCGCCAACGCGGTCGTCTTCGGCGAGAAGAGGTCTTTGCACGGTGGTTTCCCCGATGGAGCGTCCGGCACCATCCTCTTCGCAGAGCACTACGCGGTGTGCGGAAAGATCGGCGAGCACAGGTTTCACCACTCCGCGGTGATCCCGTACCCTTGGAATCTGTTTACGGGTCCCAATCGTCGAGCTACCTTCGCGGATGACGATCAAGGCGACGTGATCCCCGTAACACAGCTAGGTATCCCGCCGTTCACGACGAGTTCACGGCCCGGCTTGACGTTCCAGGTCGCCCCGAAACTCGATGACTGTAACCCCCGACAACCCCAAACGCCGCACCAGAGCGGGATGCTGATTGCGCTCGCCGATGGGAGTGTGCGAACGGTGTCTCCGCGAGTCAGCCCAGAGACCTTCTGGGCCGCAGTGACTCCCGCGGGCGGCGAAGTGCTTGGCTCGGATTGGTGAAAACAGAATCTTGGTGAACCGCGACCGTGAGGGAGCGGGTGGAGCTTTCACCCGCTCCCTTGCCAGTAGTTTCAAGAAGGGACAGGGGGCACGGATGCTGTTTTCAGCCCAAAGTGCTGGGACAACCCAGCCCGCCTCAGCCAACTTCCCCCGGTTGGACGAGGTCGGAGACTGGGTCGGCCCAGGAAACCTGACCGAGGAAACCTGACCCGGCACGCCCCGGCAGGTCAGCGAGCCGAGAATCGCTAAGAGCTAGAGGAAGAAACTCTTTGTAGGACGGGCTTTCCAGCCCGTCTGCTGAGGGCCTGGAAAGCCCGTCCTACTTGGCTTTTTCGGGCTTCCCAGCCCGTCTGCTGACGGCCCAGAAGGGCCATCCTACTTGTTTTTTCCGTCAGCTCTAAAAATACGCAAACCGAGAATGGCAACTGGCATAGACAGATGTTCACTTTAGGTGTAGTGTGGGGAATGGGTTGGGAGCGATCTTTGACAACCGAACCGCTCGTACAGAAGCACCCGCTCCCTTGCGGTCGC
>JAKEEV010000449.1 GCA_022616395.1 Planctomycetia bacterium
GCCGGCGTGAGCCGGCTGGTTAATCCTTCACCAGCCGGCTCACGCCGGCCGTTCGCCCAAGTCAGCCGGTCAACGGCATCACCAGATACGAGTACGAGTCGCCAGCGCGGAAGAGCGCGGCCTTCGTGCCCGTGGACATCTCCAGAGTCACCGTTGGCTCGCCTTCGAGCGACCGGAGAAACTCAATCAGGTATTCCGGAGCAAACGCGATCTCCACTTTCGGCCCTTCGTATTCGGGCAACTCCAGAGAGACTTCGCTCGAACCTGTATTCGCCCCGCGAGCTTCCAGCGTGACCTTGCCCGACTCGAACGTCATATCGACGCGCATGCTCTCATCATCCGTCATGATCGCGGCCTGTCGAACACGCGCGAGGAAACTTTCCACCGGAAGCGCGAGTTTCTGCGTGGCATCGCGACGAGCTTTCGCGATGTGATCGCGATACGCGGGGAACTTCCCCTGAACGAGCGCGGTGTAAATCATCGCCCGTTCGGTCTGGAACAGCGCGTCGTTGGTCCGTAAGCCAACGCGAACCAGTTCCTTGTCGTCGGTCAGGTTCCGTTCCAGAAGATTGATGGCCTTCAGCGGAACAAGATGCGTGGACTTCACGGAGTCCGCGGGTCCGTACACGCTCGCGGGGCCTTCACACATCGCCAGCCGCTTGGTGTCGGTCGCGACGAGCTGGGCGACCTTCCCTTCCGCTTCCCACAACACGCCGGTGAGCGCAAAGCGTGCGGTTGTGTCCTTCTTGTCGGCCGCGAATGCAGTCCGTTTGATCATCGTGCGAACCGTACCGGCGGAAAGTTCGTGATAGCGCCCGCCATCGTCAAAAGTGGGAATGTCCGGGAACTCGTTCACATCCAGTCCCGGCATCTCGAACCTGCCGCCGGCGGTCTTGGCAACCACTCCGTCCTTCCCCGCGTCGAGGCTAATCGTTTCGTCGGTACTCTCGCGAAGGATGTCCACCAGTTGATCCTTCGGCAGGATGCAGGTTCCAGCGCGGGCCACGGTCACGCCTCGCAGTTCGTAGCGAATGCCGACTCCTTCGGTTGGGTCGTAAGCCACGAGCGTCAGCGCATCGTCATGGGCGGTTGCCTTGACGTTCTTCAGCGCTGGTATCGTGGTCCGAAGCGCGGCGGCCGCGGATACCAACTGACACGCGGTTTGCAAAGCATCTCGCTGACAGGTCACCTTCATGGCGATTCCTCCTCGCCTTCCTGGGTTTGGGTTTTTGCTTCCTGCGTCTCAACCAGTTACTTTCAATCTTTAAGTTTAAATACTCAGTAGCAGTAGTAAGGCGGCGCGTAGTTCTGGCGCGCACTCACCGCAACTACCCCATTTCACTTACTCGGATGCAGTTTTCGCACATTCACCGCCTGTGGAAAACCTGGCGCGCGATTGGCGCGCCCGTGTTGTCCTGTGCCGCGCCGATTGTGGGTCGCGGTCACTCTCCAGGATCGCCTTCCCCGCGCGCCAGTGGGAAGAACTCGCGCGCCAATCGCGCGCCAGGTTTTCCACAGGGTCAGAGACCCGCAACTGGAAGTCAGAGGTCAGAAGTCAGACAAGGCACTGGTTTTCTGATCTCTGTCCTCTGTCCTCTGACTTCTGGGTTGGGTTGGGTCTTCACGCCAACCCCGCGCGTAGCTCTTTCACCTGTCTTGCCAGCCCCGCGTCTTCTGCCAACTCCGCTTCCACCTTTCGGCATGCGTGCAACACGGTGGTGTGATCGCGACCGCCGAACGCGGCTCCGAGTCGCGGAAGAGAAAGTCCGGTTAGCTCGCGGGCCAGATACATCGCGATCTGTCGCGAGAGCAACACGCTTCGCAGTCGGCTTGAGCCGAGCAGTTCCTTCTCGCTGACGTTAAACGCGTTTGCCACACACTTCACGATCCTCGAAACATCGCTGACCGCCGATGTCGGTTGGCCGGTTTCGGCAATCACTTGCTCAAGGGTCGCTTGGTCAAGCGGGCCGGAATACGCGGTTGCGACCTGCGCCAGGTTTTGAAGCAAGCCGAGCGTGGCGCGCACTCCGCCGCCGGTGGATTGACTCGCGAGCCAGTCGAGTGCGTCAGAGGTCAAGCGCACCTTCTTCTCGCGCGCTGCGTCAGCCAGAATCGCCCGGCGGCTCTCCACTCCAAGCGGTTCCAGTTGCACCACCAATCCGGCGGCAAGTCTGGAAGTCAGGCGCTGGGGCAAGTGTGTCAGGGTTGCTGGTCCGGCGTTCGCGGTCACCACTGTCGCGCGCCTGCGCGCTGTTCGTCGGTCGATCAGATCACAAACACTCTCCGCGACTCGCACCGAGAGATGTTGCACGTCTTCGAGCGCCAACAGATCGCATGCGGCCAGTTCGCGATCCGCGAAGCCCTCGTCAGTCTCATTTCCGGAGTGAGACCGGGCCAGATCGCCTGCGGAAACGACCTGCGCGGTGAATCCCTCTGGCGCGGTGGCAAACTGGGTCACCAGCGCGGAAACAAGGCTCGTTTTCCCCGTTCCCGGTGGTCCGTGGAGCATCAAGGGAGTCAGTTTCGCCCGCCGACCATTCAGAACAGCCCGGCACGTGGCCTGAACCGCCAGCAGAGCCAAGTGGTGTTCGGGTAAGGACAAATGTCCGTTCCACCGCGAGACGGAGGAGCCTGAAGAAGCAGCGAAAAGTGCTCCTGAAGGGGGACCATCCGGTGTCCGCGAAGCGGTGTTCATTCAATCAACATTTTACCGATTCCGAGGGGTTCGGTAAAGGTCAACGGGTGGTGATTAACTACCGAAGTGATAAGAATTTGCGCTGGATACGCCGGGCAATTCCCCGGCGTGTTTTGGATACGGAGAAAACGCTGGGACCGTCCCTCCGACAACTTAGTCCGACGACACGGGCAGTTCTCCGGTTGGGTCACTCGGAAGGCTGGCCTGGTCGGGGTCTGTGTCTTCGGTGAGTTTGCGCACCTTCTCCTGAATTTGTTGAGAAATGCACTTCGCACGTTCGAGGGCTTCTTCGCCTGTGGTAAAGGGATCTTGGTTCTGAGGTGTCGTGGATCCCTCCACTGGGGGATCTAGTTCTGGGTCTGTCATGGTCATCCCCTGATGTACTTGAGGCAGGTGATCCGCAATCGCATTGATTCGTTTCGGTCTGCGGCGGGTTCCGCAAATCCAATGGGATACTTGACTTTTGTACAGTAATAGCGCATACTGGAGGAGAA